>JAJYKO010000339.1 GCA_021788565.1 Chloroflexota bacterium | reverse complement strand
GCGAGCAATTCCGGAATGTAAGAACGATTCACCCCAGGAGACAGCTGCCCTCCTGGAGACAGAGAGAATGGCGTGGACGGGTCTGGCAGTCCTGACCGCTGCCGTCCATCGGCGCGAAAGTCGCGGCGCTCATTTCCGGTCGGACTACCCGTCTCGCGACGATGCCAACTGGATCGGCAGCACCCGGGTCGAAAAGAGGGGCGACGGTATCACTGCCCAGTTCGTGCCGCTCAGGGCTCGCGAGTAAACAGCTGCCCAAAACGCATCACGGATGCTCGCCGGCGGCTCGCGCGAACGAGGAATGCTTCCGCCGGTCCCGAAGCTCCAGATGTTGCTTGGTTCCTCGCGCGATGTCCCGAAGAACGGGCCAGCCTAGCTTCAAGTAGACGTGTATGGCCAGCAGCACGTCGGTAGCGACCGCGACGCTGACGTGAACAGCCGTTGCCGCGGCGACGGCCTGCGGCCCGATCACGTCTGGCCCCAGCCACTTGAGGGTCCCGGTGATGGCGAATATTGCGACCGCAGCAGGAACATAGAGGTACCAGAACCGTTGGCCCGGGTTAAACGCCCCTCGGTGAAGCGCCCCGTTTTTCCCGAAGCTCCTGAACCACATCCAAGCGGCCCTGAGCCAATCACCGTCGGAGCGAGACCAGGAGAGCGCCCGCCGCGCTGCCATCCGGAAGTGGTGAAAGTCGAACAGCATCAGGAATATGGGCGCCGCCACCAGCGCCACCGTGAAGAGTCGGTGCGTCGCCCCGAGGTAGCTCCGCAGATCCGCCGGCAACTCACTGCCCCAGTGGTTGATCACGATACCGGTGGTCATCAGTATCAGATACGACACCAGAAAGTCCCAGTGGGATGCTCGCTCGATGCGGCGGAAGCCGCGCACATAGTCTTTAACAGCGCGGCTGACCTGGGGGCAAACGGCGACGCATTTGTAGCAGCGCCGGCACTCCGTCCCCACCACATTCTCAAGCAGCATAGATGTCCGCACGAACATGGTCTGAGGAGGTTTGCTGGCAACCACCGGGCAGGCGTCGACGCAGTTTCCGCATGCCAGGCACGCCTTGGTGCCGGTCAGATCCTCGCTTACCTTCAGGGTGTGATTCCTGGCAAGGCCGCTGGATATGATCCTGAACCGAGCGACGGGGGGATGAGCCCGGTCCAGGATCTGGTCGAGGATTTCGACGCGGGTGAAGGGCAGGTCACTCATTCTTACCCCCGAACGACCCCTCGCCCGCCAGCGCCAGGGTGTGTGCGGCGCGTGCCACCACCGGCAGATCCACCATCCGGCCGTCCACGGCGACGGCGCCCGATCCCTCGGCCTGCGCTCGTTGAAATGCCTCGACGATTCGCCGCGCCCTTTCCACCTCCACCCGTGATGGGGCAAAGATTTCGTGGATGGGAGCTATCTGCCTGGGATGGATCACCGACTTCCCCGAGAAACCCATCTGCTTGATCCGCCGCGTTTCATCTCGCAGACCATCTTCGTCCTGCACATCGGGGTATATCGTATCGATGGCAGCGACATTCGCGGCGGCAGCACACAGGACGATGTGGCCCCGAGCATGCTGGAGCTCCAGTGCATCTCGGGTGCGCTCCGTTCCCAGGGCCGCGGTCAAGTCCTCTCCGCCAAGGCTCAGGGCAAGGACACGCTGACTGGCGGTGGCGATTTCGAACGCTCTCAGCACTCCCAGCGGAGACTCGAGGATCGGCACGAATCGAAGAGCCCCCGCTACCATCCCCGTCTGGCGCTCCAGCGCTGTAACCGCTTCGTCCAGCCCATGGATCTCCTCGGCAGACTCGACCTTTGGGATCCGCAGGCCCGTGACGCCCTCCACCACGACGGACGGAAGATCTAAAGCGGACTCTCCTGTCCCGAAGCGGTTGATCCTGACCATCACCGTGGCGGCTCCGAGATCTCCAGCTGCCAGGATTTCCGCCAATATTGACCTGGCGCTGCTCTTCTCATTTGGGGGCACCGAGTCTTCGAGATCCAGCACGAGAACATCCGCGCCGTAGCGCGGTGCTTTCCGGATCATCGCTGCCTTGTTGCCAGGCACGTAGAGATAGGTGCGCATTGGTAACAGCAACCCGATCACCTCCAAAGCAGCGTTGAGACATCCTCAATCTTGTCCAGGCGCGAGACGGCTTCGGTAATGGCAGTGCCCTCTTCTCTGGGAACGGAGGCTGCCGCCAGGTCCAGGAACTTCGTCTCCAGTTCGGATTGGGTCGGCGGGTTCTCGGGATCCCCTTTTCGGAAATCCACCCGATGAACAAAGCTTCGGCCGTCGTGGGTCACGATCTCGACGATAGCGGGCCGCTTCTTCGGCGCCAGGCTGCTCAACTCCGGATCCGGCTCCACGGATACTCGATTCATCAGTGCCACGGTCTCCGGGTCGCCGATCCGGTCGGAGGCGAACTCGGCCGTTCCAGCCTTTCCGAAGCGAAGGACGGTAGCAACGCAGAAAGGTATGCTGAACTTGGCCTGCTCGATCGTGTTGGGCGAGGGATTGCCCGCGACCGTGTGGGCCAGGGAGTAAGTGCGAACTCTCACGCTGCTCACGTCCTTGGCTCGGATCGTGTACTCCCGCGCGATGGCGAGCGTCGCGTCGATCGCCGGATGGGTGTGCCCGCACGAGGCATGAGCCTTGAACGTGGTGGACGCGATATTGTAGCGCTGACCGAGGCTCGGCAAGACTTTGTCGAAACTCCAGTCGCTGGCAGTCGCCACACAGAACCCCTTAGTTCCCTCGAGGATTCGTGTCGCACCGTTGAAGCCGCGCTGCGCCAGCAGGGCGCTCAACACCCCACTGCTGGCGGCTTTGCCGGAGTGAAGGGGCTTGCTCATCATCTGGCCGTCTTCCAGGAACTGCCATAGTCCAGCTGCCTGAGTACCGGCGTTCCCGAGCGCCCAGGTCATCTGTTCGGCATTCAGCCCCAGCAGGTTTCCGGCAGCGGCTGCCGCTCCGAAGGTGCCAACGGTACCCGTGGTATGCCAGTACCTGTAGTGAGAGGGGTTGACCGCCTCTCCGATTCGAGTCCCCACCTCGTAACCCGCGACGATCCCAGCGATCAGCCGCTTGCCATCTGCATGCAGCTTTTCGGCCATGGCCAGCGCGGCCGCAATGGTCGGAGAGCCCGGGTGGTACAGCGCATCCCGGTAGATGTCGTCGAACTCCACGACGTGGCTCGTCGCGCCGTTGATCAGAGCGGCGTTGATCGCCGAGCTCCTGGTGTCGAACCCGATGAGCCTGGCCTGGGCAGCACCTCCGGCTTCGCTCAGGACGCCCGCGATGATTTGCCCGGTGCGTGTGGCGGCTCCGGCGTATGCGTTGCCCAACCAATCGAGGAACACGCGTCGGGTGGCCCTCACGGCCTCCGCCGGCAGATCCTCATAGCGGAGACCGGCCGCGAAGTTGGCGAAAGCAGCCGTCGTCATACTACTTCTCCTTTCATCTCGCCGCGAATGCCTAGTCGCGCAGGTCCACCGCTTTCAACACCGCTGTCCCGCGCCTGGGATCAATCGCGCAACCCGGCCGCATGCTCACCATGCGCAGCCCGCTTGCCCGCTGCGGACCCACCTTGATGAAGGATCCCAACGCCGTCACTGACCCGCGCAACCCGAGTGCACCGGTCGATGTGGAGTTAACCATCTCTGTCACCATCGCCTCCCACTCGCTCTGATGGTCGAAGTCGCCCTCCTTCATCGCCTGCAGCATCAAGGTGGTTGCCTCATAGTGGGTTCGGCCAACTCCAATGCACGGCACCGTGGGAGTGCACCCCAGTTTCGCCGCCGCTTCCATCGCCCACTTGCCGGCCTCTCGGATCACCTTCTCAGCGCTCCGCTCGTGAAAAACCCGGTAGGTCTGAGAGCGTATCTCGGGTCCGCCGCCAAGCAGTATCACCGTGATGCGGAGCTCATCGCCAGGGACCGACCTCAGAAGCATGGCTGGGGGTACCACTGCACCGGGGTCGTCGGAGAGTCCGCCACTCTGGGACAGTCGCTCTTCGTCGTTTCCGTTCAACCCCATCGGGCGTGTCGGGAGGCTGCGCTGACCTTCGGCCACCCCCTCCCCGACCGCGGCCAGCAAATCTCCGTTTAGGGGAACCTCTGCTCCGACTTCGAGGAAGATGTGCGGAATGCCCGTGTCGTCGCACAGCGGGTACCTCTTGGCGGCCGCGATTCTGGCATTCTCGATCATTGCCTGCATGGCCCATCGCGAGGCTTCATTGCTCTCACTCTCCACCGCCCTCGCGTAAGCCCTGTACTGATCCCCACGGAATGTCGTCGCGGCCTCGATGAGTGCTTCCCTGACCGCGATCACTATCTTTTCATGTGGTCTCACGATCCCGTCCCCACTCCAGGCAATGCTCGGCACCCCTCATCATGAGAAGATGCTCTCACCGCGCGCCGCTGCTACGATCCCGGGAAGGCCGGCAACTTCCACCTCGAACAGCGCCTCCATCCCCTCTTCGGGAAACGCCAGCACCCTCTGCCGGACAATCTTGTCCATAAACAGGGCCGTGGCAGGGGGCGTCACCGCGAAGACCGAGCCGCTGCTGGACATGCTCAACACAGTGTCAGCGCCTATTGCCCCCTTGCCCAGGTGAATCCGCACCCCTGCCGCGGACAGAGGCCCGATGCTGCGCTCGATCTCCACCTTATTGCTGCTGGTTGGACCGATACCGGCACGGCTGACAGCAGTGTGAAAGATCACGGCGCCCTCCAGGTGCTTGGCCAGTTCGCCCAGGGTGCGGGCCTCGGCCATCTTGACCAGCTTCGGCAGTACGGCATCCCGTCCGCAGAGGATATTGCCGTAGATCTCGAAGGCCTGTCCCACCCTTAACGAGCTCGCTATCTGCGCGGGAATCGGAGTCTCGAGTCTCAGGCTCTCCATGGCAGTCTGAACCCCTTCCCTCTCCTGATATTACCCCCTAGTTGATCCTCCGCTTCCTGCTTTCGGGAGTGCTGTAGTCTGGCAAGAGTATCGGCGAGACCCTCGTCGTGTCGGTTCCAGACTGGCGAAGCTCTTCCTCGTACCGCCTAACGTGCTCGAGGCCCAGCTCGCCGAACTCCGTGTCCCTTGCTTGCGCTGCCGCGTGGATGCCGGATCGACGGCCAAACACGAAGATGTCAACGAGAGAGTTGGCCCCCAGACGGTTCCGGCCGTGGACGCCCCCCGCTACCTCGCCGGCCGCGTACAGGCCTGGGATATTGGTCCGGCCGTGCTCGTCAGTCAGTATTCCGCCGTTCTGGTAGTGTTGGGTGGGGTACATCAGGATGGGCTCGCGGGTCACGTCGATGTCGTATCCGCGGAAGCGTTTGAAGATCCCCGTGAACATCCGCTCGAACTTACCCTTTCCGCCCAGGATATCGATCATCGGGGTGTCCAGCCATGCACCCTGCATCCCGGTGGGAGTCATGACGCCAGTGCCCCGCTCATCGCACTCTCGGATGATGGCGGAGGACACCGTGTCGCGGGTTTCCAACGGGTGGACGAACTGCCGCCCCTCCACGTTTACTAGCTGCGCTCCATGAGCCCTCAGGGCTTCGGTGATCAGCAGACCCAGTAGCTGCTCCGGCCAGGCGACACCCGTCGGATGGTACTGAATCGCGTCCATATAGATCAGCTTCGCGCCGGCTCGGTACGCCATCGCCAGGCCATCGGCCGTGGCCCCATAGTGATTGGACGTGGGAAACTGCCTGGGGTGAAGTCGCCCTATGCCTCCGGTGGCCAGGATCGTCGTCTTGGCCCTGACCACCGCGTAGGTGTGGGTGTCGAAGTTGTACAGCAGGGCGCCCGTGCAGCGGCCTCCGCCATCCGTCAGCAGCTCGATGGCGGGACTAAACTCCATCACCTCGATGCCCTTGGTCCGGATCTGGTCGCGCAACACCCGCATTATCTCCAGGCCGGTCATGTCCCGGCAGGAGTGGGAGCGTCGCCGGCTGTGGCCACCCGGCGCGTGAGTGAGGATGGAGCCATCAGGCAGCCGATCGAACATAACTCCCAGGCTTTCCAGCCACTCCACAATTAGGGGAGCCTCAAGCACCAGGGCCGCCACTAGCTCCCGGACGTTCTGGTATCTGCCGCCCCCCATGGTGTCGAGGAAGTGCAGCATGGGCGAGTCCTCGGGCTCTGTGGCGGCTGCTATGCCCCCCTCGGCCATGATGGTGTTGGAGTCGCCGTGGCGTAGCTTCGTCGTCAGCAACACCTTGGCTCCCCCATCGTGAGCCATCAGCGCGGCCGTGGAGCCTCCTCCACCACCACCCACAATGAGGACGTCCACGTCCCGATCCGAGACGCTGAGATCGATGTCGTCGGGTGCGATCCGGCTGTGAGCCTCGAGGATGTCCACGAATTCGTGGACGGCCCGGTCGCCCGTGTTA
>JAJYKO010000338.1 GCA_021788565.1 Chloroflexota bacterium | reverse complement strand
GAACAGCAGGATCGCGGCGGGGACGAGGGCCG
Organism: Chloroflexota bacterium; assembly: GCA_021788565.1. Next base: position 6,369 of record JAJYKO010000338.1, on the reverse strand, counting down.
CGAGGGCGAGGTTGGGGAGGTACTGGCTGAAGTAGGCATCCAGGGCCTCCACCCCTTCCACAAGGGTGTTGGCCAGCTCACCGGTGCGCTCTCCTGAGGCGTGAATCGGACCGAGGGCCAGCAAATGGGCAAAGAGCCCTTCCCGAAGCCGCGCCTTGATCTGCCCTGCCGCTCGGGCGGCCAGCACCTCCTTGCCCCAGACGAGTCCGGCCCGCGCGACGATGACGGCCAGCAGGAGACCCAGGGTAGCTCGAACGCCCTCCAGGGTGGCTCCCTCGAGGAAGACGGCCGTGACGGCCCTGCTGAGGTAGTGGGCCTGCAGGATGATCGCGATTCCAGCCAGCAGGCCGATCCCCATGCTGAGCGCCAGGTAGAGCCCGACCGCTCGCGCCTCCGCCAGAAGCCTCCTATCGAGGTTCATGGAGCGCCAGTCCTAATTCTCCAGTGGTTGGGTTCGGGTAACTCGCTTTCGGAACACCCAGTAGGTCCAGCCCTGGTATAGCAGCACGACGGGTACGAAAACCAGGGCGATGATGGTCATCACCTGCAACGTATACGGGCTGGACGAGGCGTTGTGGATAGTCAGACTCCAGTTCGGGTTCAGGCTTGAGATCATCACCCGAGGGAAGAGTCCCGTGAACACCATCGCGGTTGCCATCGCGATGGTGAGCCCGGTCATAACAAAGGCCCACCCATCGCGCTTACTCCGCAGGAACCAGCCGGCCGCCAGCAGAGCGACGGCCGCCAGCAGCGCCACGGGCAGTGGTGGCAGCCCCGGTTTGGTGAAGATGTCGGTAACGAAGAAGCTTGCGCCGACAAACAGCACGACCAGAACCACTGTCGGGAGCCACGCGACGGTCGCGACCGCCCGTGCCCTGGAAGATATCTCCGCGTCGGCTTTCAAGGTCAGGAATGCGGCTCCGTGGGTGACGAATAGCGCGGCAAAAGCCAATCCGCCCACGAGCGCAAATGGGTTCAGCAGATTGAGGAAACCGCCAACGTAGTTCATGTTGGCGTCTATGGGCACCCCGATTAGGAGGTTACCCACAGCCACACCCCACAGCAGGGCCGGTGCGAGGCTCCCGACGAAGATCATCCAGTCCCAGAAGCTGCGCCAGCCAGGGCGGTCGTTCTTACCACGGAACTCAAAGGCAACCCCTCGCACGATCAGGGCGAACAGCATCAGCACCAGGGCCAGATAGAACCCGCTGAACATCGTGGCGTACCAGTTGGGGAACGCCGCGAAGATTGCCCCGCCTGCCGTCAGCAGCCATACCTCGTTGCCGTCCCAGAATGGGCCAATTGAGTTGACGATCACCCGTCGGTCGACATCGTCCTTGCCGAGAAAGGGCAGCAGGATGCCCACTCCGTAGTCAAAGCCCTCCAGGAAAAAGAACCCGGTGAAAAGCACCGCGATCAGTATGAACCAAAGGGTGTTCAGATCCATCTCACTCCTCCCAATCAGTAGGGATCAGGAGTCAGAGTCAGGGGCCGGTTGGATGGTCCAAGTTTCTGGGTCCCTGTCTCCCCATCTCCCACGCTCAGTAGGTCCCCATCAGGCTCGGCTCTTCCTCGGAACCGGGCTCGCCCTTGGCTGCCTTTACCATCAGATAGAGGTCGGCGACGATCAGAGCGCCGTACAGCAGGGTGAAGCCGATCAGGGAAAACGCGACCATCGCGGCTGGGACCGTCGGCGACGCGCCCTGCGCGGTCTTCATCAGTCCGAAGACGATCCAGGGCTGGCGGCCCATCTCGCTCAGCAGCCAGCCGGTACTGTTGGCCAGATACGGCAGGGCGATGGCCGCCACCAGCAGCTGCAGGAACCATGGCTTAGGCGTTACCCTCCGCTTTAGCACCATGTACGACGCGTACAGGGCCAGCAGCAGCATGACGAAGCCCGCGCCTATCATGATGCGGAAGCTCCAGTAGGAGACGAACACGGACGGCACGTAGTCGCTGGGTCCGTACTGCTTCTCGTACTCCGTCTGCAGCTCCTTGATTCCCTTCACCTCACCGTAAGGCGTTCCGTAAGACAGGAGGCTCAGGAACGGGGAGATCCGTATGGAAAATACATCTCTGAGGTTCTTTTGGTCGCCCCATGTGAAGAGGGAGAGTGCGGCCGGGTCCTCGCTGTTCCACAACGCCTCCGCCGCGGCCATCTTCATCGGCTGGGTCGCGACGGCGTGCTGCGCCTGGGCATGGCCCACGGGAATAACCAGCAGGCTACCGACCAGCCCGTAGATGGCGGCGATCCTGAAGGAACTGGCGAAGAAGTCTCGGTCTCCATTCCTCCTGAGCAGGTGATAGGCGCTGATGCCGAGTACGAAGAAGCCGGCCGTACACACACCTGAAAAAACCACGTGAGGAAACTGCAGCAGCACGTGCGGGTTGGTGATCAGGGCATAGAAGTCGGTCATCTCCGCGCGGCCGTTGCGGATGACGTACCCAACCGGCTCCTGCATGAAGGAGTTGGCAACGAGGATCCAGAAGGCCGAGACGTTGGAGCCGATGGCAACCAGCCAGATGGTGGCGGCGTGCAACCTTTTGGAGAGCCTGTCCCAGCCGAAGATCCAGACGCCCAGGAAGGTGGACTCCAGGAAGAAGGCAACGAGTGCCTCGACGGCGAGGGGGGCGCCGAAAATGTCCCCGACGAAGCGAGAGTAGCTGGACCAGTTCAAGCCGAACTGGAACTCCTGGACGATGCCGGTGGCGACTCCCATGGCGAAGTTTATGAGAAACAGCTTGCCCCAGAACTGGGTCATCCGCTTGTAGCGCTCATCGCCGCTACGCACGTAGAGGGTCTCCATAATGGCGACGAGGATGGAAAGACCCAGGGTTAAGGGTACGAAGAAGAAGTGGTAAACGGTGGTGACCGCGAACTGCGAGCGCGCCAGTAAGAGCCCGTCCATAAATGCCTCCACGTTGAGCATGGGCCGCATACCGCGGGAAAGACGCCGGCGCTGGGATTATGACAGTCGAGGGAAAACGTGATTCGTGAAAGAAGATGCATACTCCTTGCCACGTCTCGGACAGGGATTGTAGCGGCGCCCCGGATGTAAGTCAACTAAATAGACCATATTGGTCATCATTCCTCGACGGGACCGGCCGCTGGCGTTGCCGGCCGGCCGTGGGCAGGCGTAGAATACCCTCTCCGGGTATCGTCAGGCCGGCAGAGGTGGAGATGAAAGACTATTCCAGCGTCGCTCGAAGACTGACCGTGCTGCTATTCGTAGCCCAGAGCCTCGGCTCGGCCGGCTTCATAGCTGCCACCACAGTAAACGCCATCGTGGGCGCGGGGCTGAGTGGCAATCCATCCCTGGCCGGGCTTCCGAGTGCGATCTACGTCTTCGGCGGAGCCTTCGCGGCCTTCGGCTGGGGCTTCACGATGGAGCGCATCGGTCGCCGCCTGGGATTGACGGCCGGCCTCTTGATAGGAACCCTCGGAGCGGCGATAGCCGGCGGTGCAGTGATCATGCATTCGTTTCCGATCTTCCTTGGAGGCCTGGCCCTGAACGGCGTTGCCAACTCCGCGGTGCAGCTGAGCCGCTTCGCCGCCGCGGAGGTGCACCTGCCCGCGGAACGGGGACGCGCCATCTCCAACGTCGTCCTGGGAGGCACGGTGGGCGCGGTGCTGGGCCCGCTGCTGGTGGGCCCCACCGGCCATTTGGCGCTGGCGGCCGGACTGGACGAGCTCGCCGGACCCTACACCGTCGGGCTGGTGTTCTTCGGATTGACGGCCGTGATGATATTCGTGGGACTCCGGCCCGATCCCCGCGACCTCGGGCGGGAGATAGCCAGACAGCACCCTGATGCCTTCTCGATCCTGGGCCCTGCCAGGCCTCTGGTGGAGATCGTGCGCCAGCCCGGCGTAGTCGTCGCCATGGTCAGCGTCATTTTCGCGCAGATGGTGATGACGATGCTGATGGTGATCACGTCCCTTCACATGAAGGCCCATGGCCATCCGCTCACGGACATCTCGCTGGTGATCACATCCCACACCGTCGGCATGTTCGCGTTCTCGGTCATCTCCGGGCGGCTCTCAGACCGCTGGGGGCGCGGCCCGGTCATCTTGATCGGCGCCGGCACGATGTTGCTGTCCTGCGTGCTGGCCCCGTTGTCCACTGATCTGGCCCCTCTGGCGATATCCCTCTTCCTGCTGGGACTGGGCTGGAACTTCGCGTACGTGGCCGGCTCCGCGCTTCTCGCCGACCAGCTATCGCCCGCGGAGCGCGCCAAGACCCAGGGCTTCAACGACCTTCTGCTGGGGCTGGCCGCGGCCACGGGAAGTCTGGGAAGCGGGGTGGTGTTCGCGGCTTCCGGGTATGCGACGATGGCTGCTGTGGGGGGTGTGGCCTCGGTGGTCCCGCTGGTGGTAGCCCTCTGGTGGCAGCTGAACCGCAGGCGGCTAGCGTTGCAGCCAGCCGAGGTAATTGCAGTCAGCCCCGTGTCGAGACGGATCTCGTAAACCGGCTGACGGAGGAGCTGCCCCAGGCGTCGACGGAAAATTGATGGGGAAATCGAACAGTGGCCTGGGAGGCTGCCCTCCCAGGCCACTGTCGCAACCCGAATCTGGCCCTACACCGCAATCTGCTCCGGCACCTTCACCTCATTCGTCCCCGGCTTGCGCCGGAAGACCGGCCGGCCGTCCTGCACGTCCACGACGATCAGGTCGCCCTCCGCATATTCCCGGGCCAGCACCTTCTTGGCGAGGGCGTTCTCGATCTCCCGCTGGATCAGCCTGCGCAGCGGCCGCGCGCCGTACTCCCGCTCGAAGCCGTTGGCCACCACCCAATCGCGGGCGGCCTCGGTCAACTCCAGGCTCATGGACCGCTCAGCCAGCCTGTGCCGCAGGTCGCGCAGCATTTTCTCCACGATCTGCTCCAAATGGTCGCGAGTAAGGCTGTGGAATACGATCACCTCGTCCACACGGTTCAGGAACTCCGGCCGGAAGGTCCGCCTCAAGGCCGCTAGCAGCTCGCTCTTCATAGCCTCCTCGTGAGCACGATCTTCCTCGCCTGGGGCGTGAACCGCGAAGCCCAACTGCCCATTCCGAACCGTCAGACTGTTGGTTCCCACGTTGGAGGTCATGATGATCACCGTGTTCCTGAAGTCCACAGTCCGACCCTGACCGTCAGTCAGCCGCCCGTCCTCCAAAATCTGGAGTAGGGCGTTGAACACCTCCGGATGGGCCTTCTCGATCTCGTCGAACAGCACCACCTGATAAGGACGGCGCCTGACCGCCTCCGTCAACTGGCCCCCCTGATCGTAGCCCACGTAGCCGGGCGGCGATCCGAACAGCCTGGAAACGGTGTGCGACTCCATGTACTCGCTCATGTCGAAGCGAAGCAGCGCATCCTCGTCAGAGAAGAGGAACTCCGCAAGCGTCTTGGCGAGCTCGGTCTTGCCAACGCCGGTCGGTCCCAGAAACAGGAAAGAGCCGATGGGACGGTGCGGGTCCGCCAGACCCGAGCGCGAACGACGGATGGCATCAGCCACGGCGACGATCGCCTCTTCCTGACCGACCATCCGCTCGTGGAGGGCGTCCTCCAGATGGAGGAGCTTCTCGGCCTCCTCGGTATAGATCTGTGATGCCGGTATGCCGGTCCACGAGGAGACCACGTCGGCCACGTCCCTGGCAGTCACAGATGCCGGACTTTCTTCGGTGGCGGCACCCGTCTTGGACTCCTCCTCCAGGGCGAGCCTCTCCTGGCGAGCCCCGGCCGCCCGCTCGTAGTCGCGGGCCTGCCACGCGTGCTCCTCTTCCTGGATTAGTGCGCGGATCTTTGCCCGAATATCCAGTTGTTCCGGCGTCATGTTCCCGAACTGCCGCAGCCGAACCTTGCTGCCGGCCTCGTCCATCAGGTCGATGGCCTTGTCAGGCATATGCCGCTCGGTTATGTAGCGATCAGACAGACTCACCGCCGCTTCCAGAGCGGCTGTCTCGATCTTAAGGCCGTGGTGCTCTTCGTACCGCTCCCGCAGGCCTTTCAAAATCTCCAGGGTCGCGTCTGCATCCGGCTCGCCGACGTACACGGGTTGGAAGCGCCGCTCCAGCGCTGGATCTTTCTCGACGTGCTCTCGGTACTCGTCCAGCGTGGTGGCGCCTATAGCGTGCAGCTCTCCCCTGGAGAGGGCCGGCTTCATCAGATTTGCCGCATCGATGGCACCCTCAGCCGCACCGGCGCCGACGATGGTGTGCATCTCGTCGATGAAGAGAACGATCTCGTCTTTGTGACGGACGATCTCCTCCATCACGCCCTTCAGCCGCTCCTCGAACTCGCCTCGGTACTTCGAGCCGGCTAGCAGGGAACCCATGTCCAGCGCAACCACCCGCTTGTTCTGAAGCGGCTCGGGAACCTTGCCGACGGC
>JAJYKO010000337.1 GCA_021788565.1 Chloroflexota bacterium | reverse complement strand
ACTTCGGCGGGAAGAACGTCAATCCCATCTCCCTCGCCTTCCTGGGGGAACTGTTCGACGCCGACGTCATCCACATGCACCAGTACCAGATTGCCCTCACCGACATCTGCGTCCTCTTCGCGCGCGCCTTTCGGAAGCCGCTTTTCGTATCGGACCACGGGGGTGGTGGCCGCAACTACGGCCGGAGGCTGAGGACCGGCGACCACGTCACCGGCTTCCTGCTCGTATCGAACTACCTGGCAAAGCAGTACTCGCGGTATGCGGACAGGGTTAGGGTGATCTACGGCGGCTTTAACCATCGTTTCTTCTACCCTCGCGAAGTACCACGGCAGCGTAAGGCGATGTTCGCGGGGCGGCTGATCCCCTTCAAGGGTATCAACTACCTGGTGGAGGGGGTCGATCCCGACATCGAGCTCCACCTGATCGGGCGCGCCTACCATCCCGAGTTCTACCAGTTGCTGCAGAAGCTGGCCGAAGGGAAGAACGTCGTTTTCCAGACCGCTCTTTCTCAGGAAGAGCTGGCGGTGGAATACTCCTCGTCCATGGTAAACGTGCTTCCCTCGGTCTACACAGACTACTACGGGACCGTGCACCAGAAGTCCGAAATCCTTGGGCTGGTGCTGCTGGAGGCGATGGCGTGTGCGACGCCGGTGCTGGTGACCCGCGTCGGCGGGATGCCGGAACTGGTACCCGAGGGTGAGGCGGGCTTCGTGGTCCCCCCCAACGATCCGAAAGCGCTCGGCGAGCGGCTGAGGTTCCTCTACGATAACCCCGACGTCGCGGAGCGGATGGGCAAAGCCGCCCGCGAGCACGCCCTCCAGCACTTCACCTGGGACAAGGTCGCCCGCGACTGCCTCCGCCACTACGAGGAGATGCGACGGGGGTAGGGGACGCGACGAGCGCGTCCCCCCGCGTGCGCTAGGTGGCGCCGCAAATGGTATAATGAGTTAAGAGCGACGTGATCGATATTAGGCGTATCTCAGCATGGACGGGGTAAACGATGGCGCGAGCTCTGAAGCGGATTCGTCTTGAACCAAAGACTGACATTCTTCGCATCCTGGAGGATGTTCATTCTGACAGAATCCCGCGACTGATTGAGCACGATGGAGTGGCTCTAGCGGTAGTGGTTGACCCCGAGGCCTATGCCGGCATAGAGATAGAGCCGAGGAGCAGGCGCTTCAAAAGGGAGTTGCTGTCGCTTGCCGGTTCCTGGAGCGATCTGGATGCTGACCGCATGATTGAGGAGCTTTTCAAAGCCCGACACGATGCTCCTCCGAGCTCTCCTGTCGAGGTATGAAGTACCTCGTGGATGCCGACTGGGTGATTAGCTTCCTCAACGGGAAACGCAACGCCGTCGACTTGGTGGGAGAGTTGGCGGACGAAGGCATTGCCCTCAGCATCATAACCTGTGGCGAAGTGTACGAAGGTCTGTTCAGCACGTCCTCTTCAGCGGACCACCTCGCCCGGTTCGAGGACCTGCTGGGTGCAGTCGACATCGTCTCCCCGGACATTCTCGTCGCCCACAGATACGCGACGATGCGATCCCAGCTGCGCACCCAAGGCCTCCTGATCCCGGACAATGATTTGTGGATAGCAGCCACCGCGGCCGCCCGCGATCTCACGCTGGTGAGCCGCGATCACCACTTCTCCCGCCTTACTGGCCTTAAGCTGTATCCGGTCGCTTGAGTCCCCATCCTGCGCTCATCATGCCCGCCTCTCCGGCGTTTCGTCTAACCTAGCAGTAGCTCGCCCACCAGGGCTACCACTATGCCGGCGAGCACGGATTTGGAGAGGTTCCTGGTACCCAAGGTCATCAGAAGAGTCGCGAGTCCCGCCCAGAGGTAGGGGTTGGAAATCGTGATCGCGGGTTCGCCGTTTCGCAGTATCAGGCCGGGGAACACCAGGGCGCTGAACACCGCCGGCGGAATGTAATTCATCCATCGGACCAGCGGGTCGGGGAGTCGGCGGTCCGAGAGCGCCAGCAAGGGAACCAGCCTCAGAGGATAGGTTGCCAGCATCATCGCCACGACGAAGACTATTTTTCCTTCCACCGCTCCAATCCCATCCCCAGGGTCGCCCCGGCCATGCACACCAGAACCACGTTTCCCGAGTCCACGTGCCCGAGATAGAGCGCTATCGACAGGGCCGACGAAAAGAGCCCCACTATCACCGAGATCCGATCACGGCAGGCCATTACGAGGAGCGAAATGAAGACACCCGGCAGGGCGAAGGCCATGGCATCCCGAAGGATGGCAGGTAGGACCTCACCCACGAGATGGCCGGCGAGGGTGCCGCCGTTCCATCCGGCGTAGAACACGACGTTGACCCCGAGCAGATACCAGCGGGTGGCCTCGCCGCTGGCAAATCTGGTGATCGAGAGGCCATAGGTCTCGTCGGTAATGTGGAAGGCCAGCAGCGAGAGGAACGCTTTGCTCGTGTCGCGCAGGTAGACCGATAACGACGAGGAGAACATCACGTGGCGCAGGTTCACAAAGAAGGTGGTGACAACCACCTCCAGCAGTCCAGCCCCCGAGGCGATCATGGCAATGCCGATGAACTGGCTGGCTCCGGCGAAAACCAGCAGCGACATCAGGCACGTCTCGATCGTGGAGAAGCCGTACGCCCTGGCGGCTATGCCGAAGGCAATCCCCACGGGGAATACTCCGATGATCAGGGACGCCGAGTCGCGGGCACCCCGCAACAGGTCAGGCGTGATCCCCCTCGCGATCGTTCTCTCAGCCAACGCTCTTTCCATTCGCCGCCTACTTGCCGTCAAGCAACTCCGTCACTGCCTGCCGTCGCACGCCATCACGCACAATCCGCAGGCCCGGGCCCCAAGCGTCTTCTCCCGATGATCCATGTAACGATGGCACAGATGGGCCTTGAAGCGTACTTCTCGCGGGTCCTCTGGCCGGAACTCCACCCCGGTATACGCGTGGACAGGGCAGATCTCCACGCAGCGGTTACACTCCCCACACCCCTTGTCCAGAGGCGTGCCCACTTCGAGAGGAGCATCGGTGAGCACCGTTCCGAACCGCACCCTCGCGCCGTACTTTTCCGTCACCAGCAGGCACGCCTTCCCGATGTGCCCCAACCCCGCCAGGTGGGCGGCCACTTTGTGGGAGAAAACCCCGCGCAGCCGCTCGTTATCGAGCGTCTGAGAAGCCGGCACCAGGTAGGCCCGATGTCCCGCCCGCACTAGATGCCGAACTATCGCCGCCGAAATCTGGTCCAGGTTCGGGTTGACCACATCGTAGACGTAATACCGATAGGTCCGGATGGCGGGCACGCTCTCGTGGTCGCCCACTTGCTCCACCATTGCGGGGGAGAGGTGCATAGAGACGGAGATTGCCCTGGGGAAGGAGGCCACGAAAGGCCCTCCCTGCTCCTCGATGAACTCCCTCGCAGGGGCCAGGTCCGCTACCCCGAACATTTCCGCCCCGCCGTTCAGGGCGATTTGCCTCAGATCCCGAGTGAGAACAGCCGCGTCGTCCATGCCTTCTTCTCCTCAAGCCAAAAGCTAGCGGTCATTACAGTCGACCCAATCTGTCATGCTGAGCCATAGCGAAGCATCTCCCCGTTGCAGAGACCCTTCGCTTCACTCAGGGTGACAGTTCCTCACAGCCCACTCAGGGTGACAGTTCCTCTCAGCCCACTTGTTGTCGGACGCGAGAGTTGATGAGCGAGTATAGCTGCAAATTGGCCGACATGGAACGTATTTCACGGCCGCAATTCCGATGGGTCGCGGGCGAGGCACTATGCTGGCGACCCCGTGGGCACCGCCTCGGTCGCGGAGTTGCTTGCGGTCAGCAGCCGGCGGATTGCACTCCCTAACCTCGAGATGCCCTCCTCAATTTTGTCGCCGTCCGAGTTCGAGAAGTTCAGCCTCAACGTATTGGCTCCGCCGCCATCGACGTAGAATGCCTGACCCGGCACGAAGGCGACCTTGTCCCTCACTGCAAGATCCAGCAGTTCCAGCGAAGAGACACCCTCAGGGAGGGTCATCCAGAGAAACATCCCGCCCTCCGGTTTCGTGCACTGGACTTCCGGCGGGCAGTGCCGTTCTACTGCCGACAGCATCAGATCCCTCTGTCGACCGTACGCTTCCTTAATGGTCGCTACGTGGCTATCCAGATCGTTATCCTTCAGGTACTGGTGGACGATCCTCTGCGCGACGTAGTTGGAGTGCAGATCGGCCGCCTGCTTGGCGATAACCAGCTTCTCCATGAGATCGCCTTGCGCGCAGATCCAGCCGAGTCTCAATCCCGGCGATACCGTCTTCGAGAACGTGCCCAGCAGGACTACCCGGTCCCCGAGGTACTCGCGCATCGAGGGCAGGTCGTCCCCCATGAAACGGAGTTCGCCGTACGGGTCGTCCTCGACGAGGAACGCATCGTGGCCACGCAGGACACCGGCGACCCGCGACCTGTTCTCGCGGGAATAGCTCAGGCCGGAGGGATTCTGAAAATTCGGGACCGTATAGATCAGTTTGGCCCTCTTCCGAGCGAGCAACTCGCCAAGAGCAGAAATGTCCAGACCATCAGCGCGCAACGGCACGGATGCGAATGCCGGCTCGAAGATGGAGAACGCCTGAATGGCTCCCAGGTAGGCGGGGCGCTCGAAGACGACGGTGTCTCCCTTGTTCAACAACGCCTTGCCGAGCAGATCCAGCGCCTGCTGCGAGCCGTTGGTGATCAGGATCTCCTCTGGGGCTATCTTCAGGCCCTTCCTCCGCAGGTACCTCTCGGCGATGTACTCTCGGAGCGGCGCATAGCCTTCCGTGGTGCTGTATTGCAGCGCATTCTTGCCGTCCTCGCTCAGAACACGGAAGGCCGCCTGTGCAACCGCCGCGACAGGGAAGAACTCGGGGTTCGGGAGGCCACCCGCAAAGGATATGACCTCCGGATCCTCTGTGACCTTCAGTATCTCCCGTATGAACGACCTGGGAACAGTTGCCATCCTGTCGGCAAATATCGTGTCCATTAGCCATCCTTCCCGCCGGTCTTGGCCGGCACATATCAGCTTCATGCCGGTCAGACGATCGGCGTTACCTCTAGCTCTGCTCTGTGCTCCCTGTCCTGTCCTTCTGCCATGACGTCACGCAGCGCCTCCGTCAGCCGGGCGATACCGTCTCGTATCTGGTCGGGCGCCGGCAGGCTGAAGTTGAGCCGCATATACTCCTGTCCCGTGCCTCCCAGGTAGAAGGCGTCGCCCGGGACGAAGGCGACCTTCCGTTGGGCGGCCGCGGTCAAGAGCCGGGAGGCAGACAGGTTCCCTGGTAGCCGGCACCAGAGATAGATGCCTCCGTCCGGTCTGTTCCAGGTCAGTCCTGTAGGCGCCTCCCTCTCCAAAGAACGCAGCATCACATCCCGGCGCTGCCGGTACTCGGTCCGTGCTCTGGCCAGTTGCTCGTCCAGCAACCCTCGCCGGAGGAAGCGGTCAATGAGTCGCTGGGCAGGGTTATTGCTGTGCAGGTCTGCCAACTGCTTGGCCAGCGCGAACTGGCGAATCACCGGGCGAGGCGCCGCGAGCCAGCCGATTCGAAGACCTGGGAGCAGCATCTTGGAGAAGGTGCTCAGGTATATGACGTACCCGTACCGATCCATGGACTTCAGGGAAGGCAGGGAGGCGCCCTCATATCGCAGCTCACTGTAGGGGTCATCTTCCAGGACAGGCACCTGGTGGCGATACGCGATCTCCAGGAGCCGCCGACGACGGTCCAGGCTCATGGTGGCGCCCGATGGATTCTGAAAGGTGGGAAGGGTATAGATCAGCTTCGGGCTGTATCTGGACAGTAGCGATTCCAGAATGTCGGTTCTCATGCCGTTCCTGTCCACCGGCACACCAACGATCCTCGCTCCCGCGGCCCTGAACACCTGCAGAGCGCAGAAAAAGCTGGGCTCCTCGACCACGACGACGTCGCCAGGATCGAGGAATACCCTGGCCGCCAGGTCCAGCCCCTGCTGCGAGCCGGACAACAGGGCGATCTCTTCCGGCGCCACCTGTGTCCCTCTGCTGCCCATCAGCCAGCTGATGCTCTCTCGCAGTGGGTAGTGGCCCTCCGTTGGACCGTACTGCAGGGCCGCCCGCCCTTCCTCTCTCATCACCTCGTCCTCGATCTCCCTCAGGACCTCGATCGGGTAAAGCTCGGGAGCGGCCATTCCCGCCGCCAGGGAGATGACGTCCTCTCGCACGGCAAGCTCCATGAGGTCGCGAGTCAGCGGCTCGCGCACCCTTGCCGGCTCCCCACGGAAGAGCTGGTTCCAGGAAACCGCGCTCACCTCTTCCTGGGAGTCCGAACCTGCCGAAGTAGAGAGGGCTCTGACCGAGGTACCTTGCCCCACGTGGGACTCGATCAGCGCGTCGGCTTCAAGCTCGCGATAGGCGCTGACCACAGTACTGCGGTTCACACCCAAAATTCCGGC
>JAJYKO010000336.1 GCA_021788565.1 Chloroflexota bacterium | reverse complement strand
GCTCTGTACTTCATCTGCCAGCCAGAGCGCCCCGTGGTCGCGCGCGATACCCACGGCCACCTTGAAGTACTCCGCGGGCGGCGTCAGTATGCCTCCCTCTCCCATCACCGGTTCGGTGATGAAAGCAGCGACGTCGTCGCTGGTCTGGTAGCGGAAGGTATCTTCGACCGCTTCAGCGCAGGCGAGCCCACACTCCGGGTAGCTCATTCGGAAAGGGCAGCGGTAGCAATACGGCACGGGAGCGAAGGCGGAGCCCGGGGCGTAGGGGCCGCCGCCGCGCTTCCGGCCCGACTGTCCGGTGATGCTCAGGGTCCCGTAGGTTCTGCCATGGAACGACGCCATCAGGGAGATCGTCTCGCGGTGGCCGTTGAACTTCTTGATGGCTCGCAGGGCGCCCTCGATAGCCTCCGCGCCGCTGTTGCAGAAGAAAGTCTTCTCCAGGGGATCAGGCAGGATCTCCGCCAGCTTTTCGGCCAGGTCGGCCGCGGGTGTCAGATAGTAGGAATAGACGTTGGCATGGATCAGCCGATCAATCTGCGACTTGGCGGCGGCGTTGACCCGCTCGTTGCAGTGTCCGGCGTTGACAACGGAGATGCCCGCGAAGCAATCCAGATAGCTCTTTCCCGAGGTGTCGGTGATGGTGGCGCCCAGGGCGTGATCCACGACTACCGGCTCCACCCCTTTCGTACAACTGGTGATGACGTAGCGGCTGTACTTCTCGACGGTGTCCATTCTCGCTCCCTCCACAAGCAAATCGTTTTGAGGATTCCCGTTCGTCACCCAACCGCAGCCAACCGCGCGGCGACGTGCTCTCCGACCTCGAGTATATCGCCGGTGAGCAACCACTGTGCGCGCTGCGCATCGCCAGCTCGCATGGCTTCCAGAACCACACAGTGCCGGCGTACCAGCTCGGAAGGCTTCAGATATCGCTGGCTCGTCGCGGAGACAAATGCACGGATTTGCGTCCTCATACTCAACCAGACGCCGAGCAGCCGGGCATTGCCTGCCGCCTGGCAGAGAATTTCGTGGAAACGGAAATCGGCCTGGATCACCCGCTCGACCTCGCCGGAGGCGACGCAGGACTTCATCTCAGTCAAGAGTTGATCGAGCCTGTCGAGGATCTCAGTACGACCGGACCGAACAACGAGGATTGCGGCCATTCCTTCCACGGCTGCCCGCAGACAGTAGATCTCGCGCGCGTCTTCCCCCGAGAGTTTGGTGACGAACGTACCGCGATGAGGCGCGCTCACCACGAGCCCCTCGCTCTCCAACTGCCGGATCGCCTCGCGCAGCGGCGCCCTGCTGGTACCAAACTCGCGCGCTATCTCGGCCTCCAGGAGGCGCTCTCCAGGCTGGAGCTTGCCCTCGACAATCGCCGCTCGAAGGGCGATCAGAACTGCATCACGCAGTGCTGTATAAGGTAGTACATCGGCGGCGACTCTGCTCATGGTTGCGCTGCAATCTCGACACAGGTGAACTTGGCGGACATCGAAGTGGACACCTCTACGACATCCCGAGCATGGGCATTCATCCGCGAAATATTGCTTGACGCTGGCTAGAGAGTATGTTAAAACAGCCGACAGTTTCAAGGCTATGTCGACAATCGACAAACGATTATGCCCCCGGAAAGCGGCGACTGTCAACGGCGTCTCGAAGATCCCGACAGCTCTTTGTTCTTCCAGAGGCAAGAGATCTTCCCACCATCTCTTGGGGGAAACATGGCAACAGAACCGATCATACGGGTCGACAACGTTTCCTTCTCCTACAACGCCCTGTCGCCTAATCCAATCAAAGCCCTGACCGGCGTCAGCCTCGACGTCTTCCCTGGTGAGTATCTTGCTGTCGTCGGGCACAATGGCTCAGGCAAGTCCACCCTCGCAAAGCACCTCAACGCGCTTCTGCTGCCCACCGAGGGCGAAGTCGCGGTACGCGGGCTCAGCACCAAAGATCCAGAAAATGTCATCGCGGTCCGCTCGACCGTCGGCATGGTCTTTCAGATCCCCGACAACCAGATCGTGGCCACAGTCGTCGAAGAAGACGTCGCCTTCGGGCCAGAAAACCTGGGGGTTCCGAGAGACGAGCTCAAGGCGCGGGTAGACTGGGCGCTGAGGGTCACCGGACTGGAAGACGTCCGGAAGCGCGCCCCTCACCTGCTCTCAGCGGGCCAGAAGCAGAGGGTTGCCATCGCGGGCGTGATCGCGATGAGGCCCGCGGTCCTCGTCATGGATGAGGCGACGGCGTATCTCGATCCCATGGGAAGAGAAGACGTGCTGCGCGTGGTGCGCGAGCTGAACGGCCAGGGAATGACGGTAGTGGCCATCACCCACTTCATGCATGAGGTGATCGACGCGCGCAGAGTGATCGTGATGGAAGGTGGGCAGATAGTGATGGAAGGCACTCCACGCGGCATCTTCTCCAGGGCCGAGGCACTGCGCGCGCTCCAGCTGGACGTACCGCAAACCACAGACCTGGCGTCCCGCATTCACGCCCGCGATCCTGAATTCCCCAGCGATTTGCTGACTGTGGACGAGACCGTGGAGAAGATCCTCGAGTTCGCTACCCGGAAAGCAGCCAGAAGATGAACGACCAGCAGGATGCAATTATCCAGATCAGGGATCTCCACCACATTTATCTGAAGGGCACCCCCCTGGAAGTGCTAGCCCTCAAGGGTGTGAACATGGAGATCCACAGGGGCGAGATGGTTGGCATCGTCGGTCGCACCGGCGCTGGTAAATCGACGACAGTTCAGCACTTCAATGGCCTCATCCGGCCGCGGGAGCGGGGCAAGGTGATCGTCTTCGGACACGATCTTGCCGATTCCAAAGTCGACATACGAGCCATCCGTCAGAAGGTCGGCCTCGTCTTCCAATACCCGGAGGCGCAGCTGTTCGAGCGATTGGTCGGGGACGATGTCGCCTTTGGGCCGTTCAGGATGGGCCTGCCCTTAGCAGAGGTCCGAGATCGGGTGCACTGGGCCATGGATATCGTCGGCTTGAGTTTCGACAAGTTCAAGGACCGTTTCACTTTCTCTCTGAGCGGGGGCGAGATGCGGAAGGCGGCGATCGCCGGCGTGCTGGCCCTTCGACCCGACGTGCTGGTCCTGGACGAATCAACTTCCGGAGTCGATCCGCGCGGCCGGAAGGAGTTGCTGGCCGATATTCGGCGGCTTCACGACCAGGAAGGGCTCACCATCGTCTTTATCTCGACCAACATGGAAGACCTTACAAGCCTGGTGGACAAGGTGTACGTATTGAGTGACGGCCGAACAGTGATGAGCGGGCGTACGGGGGAGGTTTTTTCCCAACCCCAGGAGCTGCGGCGCTTCGGTCTTGCTGCTCCTCAGATCATGGAGGTTATGCACGCGCTGAGGGAGCGTGGCTACCCAGTACCCGAGGAGTGTGTGACTGTCGAAGATGCAGAGGAGCAGGTATGGAAGATTTTGACTTCCTGAGAAACATCACCATAGGCCAGTACCTTCCGGGCGACTCCATCGTTCACAGGCTCGACCCCAGGACCAAGATTACCGTAATGCTCTTGATCGTGATCGCCATATCGTTCAACGTGTCTTACACGGCAAACTTGATCCTACTCCTTGTCAGCGGCTCCTTCGTGCTCCTTGCTAGAGTGCCCATAGGCTACGCCTTCCGAGGCATCAAGCCCGCAATACCGTTCATAATCCTGCTCGCTCTGCTGCAACTGCTCTTTTACGGAGATCAGTTCGTTCCTCAGGGCAGGGCTTCCGTTACATACGTCCAGTGGGGCTGGATCCACGTCACCAACGGCAGCGTTCAACTGGTGATTGTTTCCACTCTTCGCTTCTTGCAGCTGATGTTTCTGGCCAGCCTCCTCACTAACACGACCACCACAACAGAGTTGACGCACGGCATCGAAGACATGCTGCGACCGTTCTCCAGGCTGGGTTTGCCCGGGCATGAGCTTTCTCTGGTGGCAACCATAGCCCTCCGTTTCGTTCCTATCCTGGCCGAGCAGATGGAGATCGTAATGAAGTCACAAGCGTCCAGGGGAGCAAACCTAGGGACGCGCGGCAGGCTCCAGTTCATTACAACTACCAGACTTATGGCAGCACTGATAGTTCCCTTGTTTATCGACGCCTTCCGCAGGGCCGAGGACCTTGTGCTGGCCATGGAGGCGCGCTGCTACATCGGGGGGAAAGGGAGATCTCATCTGATCCATCTCGCTTTCGGGCCTGCCGACTGGGCCGCGATGGGCCTCATTCTAGTCTTCACCGTGGCTATGGTGGCCTACCAGGGTAGTTTCCCGATCTAGGCATACACTGGATGCTGACTTATACTCATAGAGGAGAATTTAGTCATGCTCAGCGATCTCGAACGAACTATTCTCGACAGTATCGATCCAGAACTGGTCGTGCGCTGGGCCCAGGAGTTGACGAGGATCCCCAGCGTTTATCGCCCAAAGCGGGGCGAGGCCGAAGAGGCTGCTGCCCTCTGGGTTAAGGGAAAGTTCGAGGAGCTGGGCCTCCAGACAACCTGGGAGGTCGTGGAGCCGGGCCGGCCAAACGTAATTGGTGTGTTGCCTGGCCCTGAAGGCTCGCGCCGCCTGATGTTCGAGGGCCACACTGACGTGGTCACCGAGGGTGATCCGAGCGCCTGGACGCACCCTCCATTCGGTGCCGAGATCGCCGACGGCCGGATCTACGGGCGTGGCGTAAACGACATGAAGGGCGGCCTGGTCGCGGCTATCGTGGCGACTAAAGCCATCGTGGATCGCGGCGTGAAGCTTGGCGGGTCACTATTGATCGGGGCGCTGGCGGACGAAGAGGGCGAGATGAAGGGCGTCAAGAACTTCGTGGCCCGGGGCTGGGGCAAGGGCATCTCTGCCGCGGTGATCTGCGAACCCGAGGACAACCGCCTCTGCATAGAACAGAAGGGCGTGATGTGGATCAGGATAACTATGAGCGGCGTGATGGCGCACGGCGCGATGCCTCTCACTGGCGTGAACCCGATCCACCATGCCGCTGCGCTGTTGCGCGAGGTGAAGATCTGGGAAGAGGATGAGATCCGGATTCATGGGGAGCACCACTTCATGGGTAAGCCCAGCATCACCCCCACTATCGTTCAGTCGCCGGCCTCCGGGGAGCCGCAGAACAACGTCCTGCCGGCCCAATCGACGGTGACTCTCGATTTCCGAGTGCTGCCCAGCCAATCCCCCGAGGATCTCGAGGCCAGGCTGCGGGCAATCCTGAAGCGGCTCAAGGACGAAGACCCCACTTTCGACGCCAAGTACGAGATCATCGACTCCCGTCCGCCGACCTCTACACCGCGTAATGAGCCGATTGTCGCCACTATGGATAGCGCCTTCCGAGATGCGGTTGGTGGTGAACCGGTATATGGGGCCGTACCCGGCAGCACGGATGGTACTATCCTTAACACCAGGGCCGGCATCCCGGTCATCACGTGCGGGCCTGGTGACACCTTCATACCCCACCATATCGATGAGTACCTGGATATTCAACAGCTGGTCGACGCCACCAGGCTTTACGCACTGACGGCGCTACGATATCTTGGCGTCGCGGCTTCTTGACGGCTAGTCTTAGCGAGAAGGGACGGTGATCAATGATCTAGGGCGCAGACAGAGGCATCGTTGGACCGTTTCATGGGGGATTTTTCTGGAAACTGAGAGCTAGGGGGTAGGAAGATGGCAATTCGCAAGATCGTCATTTCGGGTGTTCTGGCCGCGATCGCAATCCTGCTTGGCGTCACGAGACTCGGCTTCATTCCGGTGCCTACCGCCGCCGGCAATGCCACCATCATGCACGTCCCCGCGATCATCGGCGGCATCATGGAAGGCGGGTGGGTGGGCGCCATCATCGGCTTGATTTTTGGACTCTTCAGTTTCGTGGACGCCACCGTGCCCCTCTTTAAGGACCCGCTGGTGGCGGTTCTTCCCCGCATATTCATCGGCGTCACGGCCTTCCTGGTCTACGCCGGGCTGAAGCGGTGGAACGAGTATCTCGCGCTGATAGTCGCCGCCGTTGTCGGCAGCATGACCAACACCATTCTAGTCCTTGGAATGGCCGTGGTGCGCAACTACATGACGGCCCCGGTTGCCGCCACCACCGCGGCCATTAACGGCATTCCCGAAGCCATCGTGGCCGCGATCTTTACTGTGGCTGTGGTCACCGCCTGGAAGAGGGTCGAGACAGGAGGCGGCAAGTCCAAGGTGTCCGACGTACAGCCAAAGAGAAACTAGCACCGTCTGCCCCAGGGTATAGACCGGCTCGATGTTCGAACACCGAGCCGGTCTAGTCCGGCAAGGGGGGAGATCGCACGCATGGTTGACTCCATCACCGACATTGAGGGCATAAAGGTCGGGCACTACACTGACCTCGACGCGGCGACAGGCTGCACCGTGGTTCTCTGCGAGCGCGGCGCGTCGGCCGGCGTCGACGTGCGGGGC
>JAJYKO010000335.1 GCA_021788565.1 Chloroflexota bacterium | reverse complement strand
AGTACATCTTCACCGGCAGGTACCGGCCACGGACGATCCTCGCGGCCGCCATCGGCATGACCCAGAGCATGGAGTACTTCGCCCTCGGGTTCTACCTGCCCACGATTTCTCTGCTGATCTTCGGGAACAACTTCACCACCGCCTTGGTAGGCTCGGCGATCTTCAACGCCTTCGGCATTCTCGGTGGAGGGTTGAACGTCGCGCTCACCCAGCGCCTCGGGCTGAGACGCCTCGCGATGACCGGCTACATCGGGGTCATCATAGCCCTCGCAGTCATCGGGGTGTTCGGTGGTTTTCTCCCGCCGCTCGGCGCGGCGGTGTTCGTGGCACTGTTCATAACCGCCCATTCCTTCGGTCAAGGGGCGGTCGGCATGACCATGGGGGCGATGTCCTTCCCCACGGCGATCCGCGGCATCGGCAGTGGCTTCACCCAGGGGATGATCCGCGTGGGAAGCATCCTGGGCTTCTACTTCTTCCCGCTGGTGCTAGCTGTCGCGGGGCTAGACCGGACCCTGTTGATCCTCGCCATCGTCCCGATCATAGGTCTCACCTTCACTCGATTCATCAAGTGGGATCCGATCGGACATGACGTCGATGCGGAAGATGTGGAACTGGCAGAGGAGACAATTCCCAGCAGACCAGCGGCTGCGGCGTAACTATCGCCGGAGTCAAGTAGCTGGGGTTGCCTTTAGACCTACGAGGTCTCGGAGACCTCGTAGGTCTCGCCACCGGGCTCCTTCATGAAAGGGGGTGAAAGGGCATGAAAGTCGGCTTGATCGGCCTTGGAACCATGGGTGGCAGGATGGCATCAGCCCTGGTGGGGGCCGGGCATACCGTCCTGGGGTGGGATATCGATCGAGGAGCTGAGGACCGCGCTTCGGCTGTCGGCGTCCAGATCCGAAGCTCCCCCGCGGAGGTCGCCGAGGGGGCAGAGGTGGTGCTGATGTCGCTGCCCGCACCAGCGGACGTGGCCGCCGTGGTGACCGGGACGGACGGGCTCCTGAACCAAGCGAGCCGGGGCATGGTCATCGTGGATCTCAGCACAGTGGACCCGGGCAGCACTCAGAAGATGGCGGAGGCCGCCCGCGAGAGGGGTGTCGGCTACCTGGACGCGCCGGTACTGGGGCGGCCTCAGGCGTGCGGCAACTGGACGCTGCCAGTGGGAGGGGACGAGACTTCCCTCGAGAAGGCCAGGCCCGTGCTGGAGAAACTGGCGAAGCGGGTCGTCCTGGTGGGACCCTCGGGTCACGGCAACGTCGTGAAGCTGCTGAACAACCTGATGTTCGGGGCGATCAACTCCATCACCGTCGAGGTGATGGCACTGAGCGCCTGCATGGGGATGCCGCCAAAGGTGTTCGTAGACCTGGTCAGCGAGAGCGGCGCGGCCACGGTGAGCAACCTCTTCAAGGAGGTCGGTCCCAAGGTGCTCAGCCGGGACTTCACCCCCCTCTTCTCCATCGCCCTGCTCCACAAGGACAACGCCCTGGCTCTGGCGATGGCCCAGCAGGCCGGCGTACCTATGGTGCTGAGCAGTGCCACGCAACTGCTGAACGAGATGGCGCTGGCCAAGGGCCTGGGGAGGGAGGACACCTCGGCCGCGATCAAGGTGTACGAGGACCTGCTCAACCTGGAAGTAAAGGGCTAAGGGGATACCCAGAAAGCAACCGTCCAGATAAAAGCGGCGCACGCGGCACGTAGGAGCGAGCTCCTGCTCGCGATCCCGTCGCCGGCAGGAGCCGGCTCCTACGAGACCGAGACTATCCAGATTGTCGAGTGTTTGCGTCGGGAGGGATAGCAAATCATGAAACAGCTCGTCCTGGATTACGGGGACGGGAAGATGCCCGTGGAGCTGCCTGATCACGCCACCGTGGCCCGCTACGGGGAGACGTGGCAGGACCCGCCCGAGGTCGATCCGGTGGAGGCAACCCGACATGCCCTGGCTCACCCGCTGGGGACGCCGCCCCTCAGGGATCTGGCGAAGCCTGGCATGCAGGTGCGCATCGCCTTCCCCGATAGGGTGAAGGGGGGCGCCCATCCGCTCTCGCACCGTCGAGTGTCGATCCCGCTGATCGTGGAGGAGCTGAAGAGCTCAGGCGTCCGGGACCAGGACATCAAACTGATCTGCGCCATGGGCCTCCACCGGAAGAACACCCTGGACGAGCTGTACTGGTACCTCGGCAGGGAGATCGTCGACCAGTTCTGGCCGGACCGGCTGCTGATGCACGATGCCGAGGACCCGGCGGGTGTAGTGGACCTGGGGAAGGACGAGATGGGCGACGCGGTCACCTTCAATCGGGAGATGGCCGAGTGCGACCTGCCCATCCTGATCGGCCACGTGCAGGGGAACCCCTACGGGGGATACTCCGGCGGCTACAAGATGTGCGTCACAGGGCTCACCAGCTGGCGCTCCATCGCCTCCCACCACACCCCCTCCACCATGCATCGGGACGACTTCGTGCCCGCCGGCACCCACAGCTTGATGCGGAAGCAGTTCGACTCCATCGGAAGGGCCATCGAGAAGGGGATCGGCAAGCGGCTCTTCGTGGTGGATGCCGTGACCGGGACCAGGGCTCAGGTGCTGGGGGTGTACGCGGGAGCTCCCGATGCCGTACAGGAGGAGAGCTGGAAGCTGGCTGACAGGCGCACCAACGTGGCCCTTAAGCTGGACCGAAAGGCCGACGTCCTGGTGTTCGGGTTGCCCCGCTCCTTCCATTACGGCCCCGGCATGGGGAGCAATCCCATCCTGATGCTCCAGGCCATCGGCGCCCAGCTGACCCGGGCATACGATGTGTTCAACGAGGGCGGTGTGATCATCGCGCCGGCCGTCTGCGACGGCTGGTTCAACGACGATTGGTTCGGCTGCTACCGGCCCGCGTACGCCCGCCTTCAGCAGTGTACAGATTTCGGAGAGGTGATGCGTTTTCAGGAAGAACTCGCCACGGACCCCGAGGGGGTCTATCGGTATCGCTTCTCCTACGCCTACCACCCCTTCCACGCCCTCTCCATGATCTCCATGGGGGCGATCACCCACCAGCGCGCCAGCGCCGTCTTCATCCCAGGGGCCAGGGAGCCCGGGTACGCGCGAGCCATGGGCTGCATCCCCACCCATGACTTCGCCGAGGCCCTTCGCCGGGCGGAGCGCTACGTGGGTAAGAACCCCACGGTCCTGGCCGTGCCGGACGCCTTCACCCAGGTGGGTGTCCACTTGCATATGGCGTAGGCCGGGTTTCGCCGAGGTGGTTGACACACTACGGCGGCCGTCCTATGCTGCCATCCGCGGGTATGTGCCCGCTCTGTCCAGCGCAGGGGGTGATCTACCCCCGTTCGTCGTGAAGAACGAATGCCATCGGTCACCATCACCCTCCACGGCACCCTTCAGCACTCGCTTCCTTCGGGCGAGAAGGTAGCGCTCGTCAGCGTTCAGGCTCCCACCACGGTCTCCGAGCTACTCAAGGGTTTGGGGCTGCCCCTGGATGTGGTATCCATGCTCTACCTGAACGGGAAGAAGGTGTCGATGGATGCCTCGGTCAAACCGGGCGACCTGGTGGAGGTGTTCCCGCTCCTGTGCGGAGGCTGACGACGGGGGTCAGGGGACCGGGGTCGGGGATCGGTGGTTAGTTCTGGGTTCTGTTTGCTGAAAGCTGGCAGCTAATCGCTAATAGCTAATCGCTAATAGCTAATCGCTAATAGCTAATCGCTAATAGCTAATCGCTAATAGCTCACATGGAGGCGAGGATGCCAAACGGGTACAACGGCAAGATCCTGAGGGTTGACCTGAGTGCCGGCTCCTGGACGGTGGAAGAGCCGGACGAGCTGTTCTACCGGCGCTACTGGGGCGGCCAGGGGCTGGCCGGCTACTATCTGCTGAAGGAGCAGGCGCCGGGAACCGATCCCCTGGGGCCGGACAACCTGCTCATCTTCGCGACGGGCGTCATGACGGGCAGCAAGCTTCCTGCCATGCCCCGCTACAGCGTCGCCGCCCGCTCGCCGCTGACCGGCCTCTGCGGAGAGTCGGAGGCAGGAGGGTTCTGGGGCCCCGAGCTGAAGTTCGCGGGCTACGACGCGGTCATCCTGAAGGGGCGCGCCGACCACCCTGTCTACCTCTGGATCCACGACGGTGAGGTGGAGATCCGGGACGGCCGCGCCCTGTGGGGGATGTCGACCGGTGACGCCCGGGACGCCATCCGCAAGGAGGTGGGGGAACCTCGGGCCAGGGTTGCCGGGATCGGCCCCGCGGGCGAGAACCTCGTCCGCTACGCCTGCGTGCTGAATGAGAACAAGCACTCCAACGGCCGCAACGGCATGGGCGCGGTGATGGGCTCCAAGAACCTGAAAGCGATAGCCGTTCGCGGCAAAGGCGGTCCCGAGGTCAAGGACCCGAAGGCCGTTCACGACCTCGCGCGGTGGTACGCCGCCCAGGTACCCGTTAACCCCTCCCTGAAGGTGCTCCACGATCAGGGCACGCCGGGCCTGGTGAGCGGTCTGGACGCCGCCGGCATGTTCCCCACACGCAACTTCCGCTCGGGCACCTTCGAGGGGGCGAAGTCCCTCGATTGGGATGCCTACCGCCAGGAGATCTTCGTGGAAGGGGGCTCCTGCTACTCCTGCTCCATCCGGTGCAAGCGGATCGTAAAGTCGGATGGCGAGTATCCGGCAGACCCCGCATACGGCGGTCCCGAGTACGAGACCATCGGCTCATTCGGCTCCGCCTGCGGCATCGACAACGTCCACGCCGTCGCCCGGGCCCATGAACTGTGCAACAGGTACGGACTGGACACCATCTCCGCCGGCATGAGCATCGCCTTCGCCATGGAGTGCTACGAGAACGGGCTGCTGACCAAAGCGGATACGGACGGACTGGACCTCACCTGGGGCAATGCAGGAGCCGTGCTGACCCTGGTGGAGAAGATCGCGCACCGTGAGGGGATCGGCAACCTCCTCGCCGAGGGCAGCGCTCGCGCCGCGAAGAAGATCGGCCGCGGGGCCGAACGATTCACCGTCGAGGTGAAGGGGCAGGAGCTGCCGATGCACGAGCCGCGTGGAAAACCAGGTGTGGGCCTCGGCTACGCCGTGGCCGACATGGGCGCCGACCATCTCCTAATCGCGCACGATCCGGGCTTCCAGCTGAAGGAGTCGGGCGTCTTCAAGACCCTCGCCCCGCTGGGGGTACTGGAGCCGGTGGACGGCCTCGACCTCGGTCCGCGCAAGGTGCGCCTCTTCCGGCCGTTGGAGGACGTTTACACCTTCTGGCGCTCCGCCGGAGTATGCCTGTTCGGCTACGCCCCACGGGTCTCCGTGCCGCTGGAGAAGTTCGTCGAGATGGCGCGGGCGGTCACGGGCTGGGACTTCGGGGCCCACGAGCTGCTGAAGGCCGGCGAGCGCACGACGAACCTGACCCATGCCTTCAACGTGCGGGAGGGGGCACGGCGCGACCTGGACCGGCTGCCCGAGCGCTTCTTCGAGCCGCTGCCGGACGGGCGGCTGAAGGGTGCGTCGATATCGAAGCAGCAGCTAGAGGAGGCGATAACCCTGCTCTACCAGATGAGGGGGTGGGACCCGGCTACCGGCATACCCACCCGGGCACGGCTGGAGGAGCTGGACATCCCCTGGGTAGCGGACGTGCTCGGCTCCGCCGGCGTGCCTGTGGGGTAGAACGGGGAGGCGGGGAGAAGGACCGGAACAGGATAGACAGGATAACGTAGGGGCCGCCCGGGGGCGGGTACGAGCCCCGCGCGTACACGTCAATGTCAGCGTGGTGACGCCCTAAACCAAAGCCAAGGTGAAACCCGCGGGGTCTTTGGCTCGTGGTCCTGTACTGACGCGCCTTGATTCCCAGAGACCCCGCGGGTTTGGTTACCGCTTTCCTTTAGAAATCTCCGATGGCGAAGTCCAGGCCAAGCTCCGCGAGCTTCTCTTTCGACGGGTTGCCCGTCTCCTGATCCCACCCGCGGTACGCGTAGTAGTCGTTCTTCAGCCGCTCCAGGGTCTCCCGAGGTATCACGGCGCCCTTCATCGGCCCCTCCGGGATCGGGTCCTCCATCATCCGAGGGGGCAGCAGATCGTCCGCCCGCGTGAACCCCTCCCGAGCCGAGAAGCAGCGGATCATGTTCCACTGCCGCTCAGCGATTTCCGTGGCCTGTTTCACGTCCAGATCCCAGCCGGTGACGGCATTCAGGGCCTCGACCGTGTTCTCGACGATCCCCACGGGACCCCACACAGTCTCCGGAAGGTGACAGTAGAGGGCGGAGTCGCCCATGATCAGGAAATGGTTGACCTCCGCTGCCACAGCGGCCTTGTCGTCGAGGACCTTCCGATCCGTCAGGCCCAGCTTCTCAGCGGTGGTGCGGGCGTCGTGGTGGCTTCCTCCCCTGGGCCCTGTGGCGTATCCCACAGCCGCCGACGCGAACGGCCTGGGGGTGTGGCCCGCCAGCTCGAGCCCCTTG
>JAJYKO010000334.1 GCA_021788565.1 Chloroflexota bacterium | reverse complement strand
TAGGCGTAGCGGTCAATCATGGTCCTGATCTGCCTTCTGACCAGCCGTGCTGTTGCCGGCCGATCGACCCCGCTTGTAGCCGAAGAAGTACCCGATGAAGGCCGCACCCAGGGCGGCCTGCACCGAGAACAGGAAGCTCTCCACCTCGGGTCCAGGGGGCGTCCAGAGCGGCGTGAACCACGGTTTTGCGTTGGGATCGAGCGTCGTTATCTCGTTTACGGCCGCGTTGTCTGTCCCCCCAAACTCGGAGCCCGTCCGGATCATCAGGGGCACGACCACCAGGGCAACCACCGCGGCGATCAGCAACCAGTTTACGATCGGCCGAAAGCCGCGCTGCGTGAGCTGCTGCTTCCTACCCATTCTGTAGCCCCCTCACGCTCAGCGTCTTCAACTCGTCGGGTGCCATGCCACGAAGCGCGTTGACGATCAAGACCGTGAGGATCCCCTCGCTGATAGCCAGGGGAACCTGGGTGACGGCGAAGATCGTCCCGAACTTGACGAATGAAGCGAGAATCCCGCCCACCGGGTCCGGGTAGGCCAGCGCAAGCTGCAGCGAGGTGGTGACATAGGTGAGCCAGTCGGCCAGGACGGCGGCCAGGAAGACGGCCAACCAGGTCGGAGATCGGCCGGCCAGTCCTCGCCAGACGGCCCAGCCTCCTATGGGGCCGACGATCCCCATGCTCACTGTGTTCGCGCCAAGGGTGGTCAGTCCGCCGTGGGCCAGCAGCAGCGCCTGGAACAGCAGGACGATTCCGCCGAGGACGCTCATGATGGAAGGACCAAAAAGGATGGCGCCGAGCCCCGTGCCGGTGGGGTGGCTGCTTGATCCGGTGACGCTAGGCATCTTGAGAGCGCTAAGCACGAAGGTGAAGGCCCCCGCCAACCCCAGCAGCAGCCGCGTTTCCGGTTTCTCCGCGACCAACCTGCTGACTCGCCGGAAGCCCACCACCCAGAACGGGGCCGCGACGGCGAACCAGAACGCGGCCCAGAAGGGCGACAGGAAGCCCTCCATGATGTGCATCTCCTGGGGCCTCGCGTAAGCTACCTGTGCCCCCGCGAGCAGCAGCGCCAGTGCCACCCATGCCCCTGCGGCCTTGGTTGGTCCGTGATAGCTCTTCAACTCACCTTCCCCTCTGCGACTGCCATTTTCAGCAGCGCGTTGACCGTCGCGACCGCGATCGTGCTCCCGCCTCTCGTTCCCTCGACCGTGATGTAGGGGACGGGCGGCGTCATCTGCACCAACTCGGCCTTGGACTCCGCCGCTCCTACGAAGCCGACGGGAGTGCCCACGATGAGGGCCGGAGCGGCCAGCCCCTCATCCAGGGAGTCCAGCAAGGCGAACAGCGCCGTCGGCGCGTTCCCTATGGCCACGACCGCGCCGGGAACCGTGGACCGCAGGTGGATCATTGCTGCTGCGCCCCTGGTTATTCCCCGTTCCTGGGCTATCTCCAACGCGGCGGGTTCGTCGATGGCGCACACTACCTCACATCCCAGCCTTTCCGTCAGCTTTCGGTTGATGCCCGCGGCGAGCATCTTGACGTCCGTGATGATCGTGTGGCCCGCGCGGAGGGCCCTTACGCCCGACTCGACGGCTTTCGGGTGGATTCTGAGCAGCCCGGCTATCGATGGGTCGCCGGTGGTATGAACTATCCGCCGGACGACCGGCCACTCGGGAGCAGCTTGATCCAGGTCTGGAAGGAGGGCCGCTATGATCTCAAAACTTCTCGGCTCGATCTGATCCGGTCGAAGCGAAGGGCGTGTCTTCAAGGTCGTGTTCCCCTGTCTGGTTTTGCCGGTTTCCCGGCTTGCTGCCTGGCGCGAATGGTGTCGATCCGACAATAAAAAAGGATCCCCTGCCCGAGAATGTGGACAGGGGACCGATCCATTCAGATGGCGGCTGTTGTCCTCGTCCTCGAAGGCCGTAAACAGCTGGCAAAGGCAGGCGTCCTGGCTCATCGGCCACCAAATTGTGGCCGCATCACAGTTGCGGGACAGCGCCGGCTTCTCACCGGCTTCGCTCTTAGCCCCTCGTGGGGACCCTTGCGGTTGATATTTGATTGCTCACCAATGCTAGCAGTTGAAAACAGCTACGTCAATCGTAGCCCCTTGCCCAAATCCGCGAGTTATCGGCCTGGCAGGGTTGGGTCTCGGTTGGGCTTTGAGCGGCCACGCTTGTTGCGCGGGGATCAACGCTGGTTGGCAACTGACGTTCTTCGGACAAGCACTATACGGGCTGCAAACACCACGGCGAATATGACGGCAACCCCCACGACCGCCGAGAGGATGTAACCCGAGGCCTGCTGGAAGAAGGACGCTTCTGCACCCATTCCAGGAAGCTGGTAGTCCCGCAGCGGCGCCAGCCACCAGACCTCGCTCAGGCGACCCAACCCATCTGGCAAGTATCCCACCATGCCTTTCAGCTCCTCGGCTCCCCACTCGAAGGAAGCCCCGCCCGGAGCCAGAAGTCCTATCGGGGTGAGCACCACCAATGCGGCCAGAACCGCGACCAGGCTCCAGCCGGCCTTGCCCAGGCGCCTTGCGTCCGCGCCACCCCCCTCCTGCAATAGGGCCGGCTGCGTCCTCAGGAGGTAGGCGACGGCCAGGGCGGTGATGGCCGCTTCAGCGAACCCGGCCACCGTGAGATGCGCCAGCAGCATGGCGGGGACGGTAACCTCCAGTCCGTATGGGTTGTAAAGAGCCCTTCCACCCTCACTCCAGAAGATCGGCTGGATGCCGAGCTCCAGCCCCGCCAGCAGTGCAGCCGCGTTGATACCGACATAGGAGCCAATCGCCGCGGCCACGACCCGCCTGCGGGGCGAAGGGTCCGATCCGGAGATTAGCTGATATATGGCGTATCCAACGAGAGGCGCGGTAATAGCCATGTTGAGGCTGTTGGCACCGAACGCTGTGATCCCGCCATCACCGAAGAAAAGCGCCTGGAGCAGCAGTGCCGTGGACACCCCTGCCACTGCGGCCCAGGGGCCCACCACTATTGCCATGAGGGTGGCCCCTATTGCGTGGGCTGTGGTGCCGCCGGGGATAGGGACGTTGAACATCATAATTGTGAAGCTGAAGGCAGCAAACATCGCGATCAGAGGAGCCGCCTGGCTTCGGAGGACCTCCTTGATGCGGCGGCTGGCGTGGTACCAAAAAGGTGCCGCGGCAGCGTAAGCGACGGCACACGTGGTGGGGCTCAGGTATCCATCGGGGATGTGCATCGTTTCTCTCCTTTCCTTTAACGCGGCGGCGAATCCGATGCCGCCACCTCTATCGGAGCGAATTGCAACTGAGTTGCAGATTGGTGGCGCAATGATCGCTCTTGTGGACCACCAGCCCGCTCATCTCATGGGGATGCGTGTTGCAACTTAGTTGCATAACAGCGGCATGCTAGCACAAGGCTGTCGGGTGTGCAAGAGCCATCGCGCCCGCGTATCCAAGTATTTGACGTTGCTGCCTTCACGTGCTAGCATCACCTCACAATCGAATAGTCAGAGACAAGGGTGCCCCCCCGAGGGGCTTAGAGCGAAGCCGGTGAGAAGCCGGCGCTGTCCCGCAACTGTGATGCGGCCGTAACACGACGAGCCGATAAGCCAGGACGACTGCCTTTGTCTGGATGTTGGCACCTCCGAGAGAGAGGGGCAGGTCCGAACAGAGTGGATTACCCCTTGTCTATCCGCAGGCAAGGGGTTCTTTGTTCAAGCGGATACGCTATCTGGGCCCCGCCTCTCTCCGAGGTGGGGTTTTCTTTTCGCCAGCGCCCGACAGGATGCCGCCACCCAATCCTGGGATGCATCCGGCGCGCCCCTACGTTGATAGGAGGTGGACTCATGGAAAGCACATAGCACGGTTCATCGCACGGGACCGAGCGATTGAATCGGCCCAGACCTTTCTCGGTTGTTCAACATGATATGGAGGTCGCGTTCAATGCATATCGAAGACGGCATACTTCCTCTGGTGCAAACGGTAGCCTGGGATGGGGCTGCTCTGGCCTTCGTGATCCCAGGCATAAAGCAGGCTCAGAAGAAGGCGGAGCAGAATCCAGCGTACAAGCCTCTCCTCGCGATGATGGGTGCGGCGGTCTTCGTGGTGTCAGCCATGCACCTGCCCGTCCCCGTCACCGGCTCCTGCTCCCACCCATGTGCCACGCCCCTGGCGGCCATCGTTCTGGGACCCTTCGCAACAGCCTTCATCTCCGCGATCGTGTTGTTCTTCCAGGCCATATTCCTGGGGCACGGAGGCATCACGACACTGGGGGCCAACACTTTCTCCATGGGGATAGTCGGCGGATTCTCGGGCTACCTGATGTGGTGGGGCCTCCGGCGAGGTGGCGCTCCCATCTGGCTGGCGGGCGGACTGGCGGGCCTGGTTGGGGACCTCATGACCTACGCGACCAGCGCCCTGGAGTTGGCGATTCCCCTCCATGGGCAGATGGCCCTCTGGAAGCAGTGGCTCATCTTTTTCCTGGGGTACGGACCGACCCAGTTCCCCTTGGCTGTCCTGGAGGCGGTTTTCACCGCGGCGGCTTTGACTCTGATGGCGGAACGGCGCCCCGACCTTCTACCGCTGCTTGCGCGAGGGAAGAAGTTGGCCCTTGGAGGCAAGGCATCATGAAGGAAAAGGTCTGGCTGGACGGCTACACCAAGGTTTGTTTGGGGGTGATGTTCTTCCTCCTCGCAGCCATCTTCGTGGCGGCCGAGTACATGGGGCTCCACCACATGGAGGGCACGGGGACGGACGATATCGTCAACGCTATGGCCGCTGCCACCGCTCACGCGCAGGCTCACCCCTTCGTCGAGCTTCCTGGCGATGCCCAAGTAGGCGCGTTCTCCGTGGCCAACTTTTTCGCCGGGCTGATCGTGGGTCACCACTGGAATGGGCTGTTCGCACCTCCTGGCGGCCGGTAAGCGGGCCGGAGCCGGAAGACCCGGAGTTGGGGGGGGAGGATCCGCTCCCCCTCTTTCCCAAGGGGGTACTCAAATGGAGTTAAGATGGGTGGACCGCCTGGCAGCGGGCGCAAGCCCGCTTCACCGGGCGGATGGGAGGCTCAAGACCTGGATCTGCCTGGGGACGGTGGCGACGACGGTGGCGCTCAGCCACCTGTGGGCTGAGGGGCTCGTTCTTACCTCAATCGTTCTCTTGACCGTTCTGGCCAGAATCCCCTGGCGGCTGTGGCTCCGCCGCCTGTATATCCCCTTCGGGGTTGCCTGGCTCGTCGTCTTGACCCAGGCTCTTCTGCAAGGAGAGACCAGCCTGGCCACGTGGAAGATCGATTTTCTGACTCTGCACCTGTATCAAGAGGGCCTGCTCTTCGGGGTGCTCGTGGGGCTGCGCATCTTGACGGCGGTATCGGCCGTGACGCTCCTGTCCGTTACCACCCCCATGGTGGAGATCCTGGCCAGCCTGCGGTCCCTGGGGATCCCTCCCTTCGTGCTGGATGTTGCCTTCATGACCTACCGTTACCTATTCCTTCTGTTGGATGAGTCCCATCGTATGCGGCTAGCCATGGACAGCCGCGCCATCCAGGATAGCTGGCGCACACGCGTGGAGGGGCTGGGAGCACTGGCAGGGATGGTGTTCTTGAGGGCGTACGACCGCAGTCTTCGGATACACCAGGCCATGGAGGCCAGGGGTTATGACGAGCGTTCCCACTTCACCAACTATTTTGCCAGCTCTCCGCTTGGCGCAACAGTGTACGGCTCGACTGGAGTGGCAGCCTTTCTCCTGTCGGCCTTGCTTCTCGCCGACAATTTCCACTGATATGGATGGATCGTGATAAGGGAGGACCCGCTTTGGATGCTATTCACGTGGAAGACCTGAGCTACCGCTATCCTACGGGTGAGGTGGCCCTGGAGGACATCACCCTCTGCCTCCCGGCTGGGATCATAGCCGCTTTCGTGGGACCGAACGGGGCTGGGAAGTCCACCTTCTTCTGGCACCTCAACGGTCTTTACCGGCCCACGGCAGGGGAGGTCTGGATAGAGGGAATTCCACTGGATGGGTGGAAGCTCAAGGATCTTCGACAGCAGGTCGGACTGGTATTTCAGGAACCCGACGACCAACTCTTCTCCCCCACGGTGGGGCAAGAGATCGCATTTGGGCTGCAGAACCGCGGATACACTCCCGAACGCATCGCGGAGGAGGCGCGCTGGGCGCTCGATGTGGTGGGCATGGCCGGCATGGAGCGGCGCTCCCCACATCAACTGAGCGGCGGGGAGAAGAAACGGGTGGCCATAGCGGCGGTGCTAGCATTGCGGCCTCGAATCCTCGTGTTGGATGAACCTACCTCTGGCATGGACCCCGAAGGGGTGGAATCGCTCCTGCGACTGCTCCGCTGGATCCGGGATGAACTCGGTACCACCATCCTCTTCTCTACCCATGACATGGACCTAGTGCCCGAGCTGGCCGATCGGGTCTACCTGATACATCGCGGCCACCTAGTTGGCG
>JAJYKO010000333.1 GCA_021788565.1 Chloroflexota bacterium | reverse complement strand
AGGAGAAGCAGCGGATCATGGCACGTCAGGGCGCTCTGGGCGCGGTTCTGCTCAACTGGGGATACGACGATAGCAAGCTGCTGCCCTACGGCTCGGTGAAGCCCTGCTGGGGCAACCCCACCAGGCTCACCATGCGCACAGAGATGCCTACGATCCCGTGTCTGGGCCTATCTCGTGCCGATGGGCTGGAGCTGCGGGCGATGGTCGCCCGCGGACCGGTCCGCCTGCGGCTGAGCGCAGAGAGCCGAGATGAGTGGCGACCGCTACGGCAGGCCGTGGGCAGGGTACTTTCGGGTGGCGCCTCGCCGGAGTTCGCTATCCTGGGTGGCCACATGGACTCCTGGTTTGGTCAGGCAGCCAGTGACAACGCCGCCGGCAACGCCATCTTCCTGGAGTTGGCTCGGGTGTTCCAGCGTCATGCGACCGAGCTACGGCGCGGTCTCACTGTGGGCTTCTGGGTAGGCCACGAGACAGGCACCATGATCGGCTCCAGCCATTTCGTGGACAGCTATTGGGACGACCTCAGGGAAAACGCCGTGGCCTACCTCCAGATCGACCAGCCCGCCCTCATCGGCACCACTCTCTGGGAAACCAAGAGCGATGTGGAACTGCACGATTTCCACTCGGCGGTGGAGCGTCGGGTGCTTGGTGGCATGTCGGCCTACTGGGGTCGGTTGGTGCGGACCGGCGACACCTCCTTCTTCGGCGTCGGCGTGCCCTCCCTGGCCGGCCGCACCGCGTTCACGAAGGCGGAGATCCAATCTATGGGCAACGGCAACCTGGGATGGTGGCATCATACCGACGCCAGCACCATCGAGCGGCTAGACAGGGAACTGCTAGGGTTGCACCTGAAAGTGTACGCAGCCTACCTGGCCGAGCTTCTCACTGTGCCCATCATTCCGGCTCGTTTCGCTCCCACGGTGAAACAGATGGTGGAGAGGGCGGAGACACTGCTGCCAATCGGTGGCGAGATCGGCCTCGCCAGTGCGGTATCACTGGCTCGGGACGCGCTGGATTCCGTGCAGCGATTGGACGCCGTGGCCGAGAGTTGGAGAGAGAAAGCGCCGCAGAGCGCGGCGCCCGAGGACGTAGTAGAAGCCTTGAACACCACGCTGAAGGCGCTAAGCAGGATCCTCGTACCCCTCGGCGGGACGGTCGCCGGCAGCTACGGCCACGACTCCTACGGGCTGTCGGCCCAGAGCACGCTCCTGCCGGGCTTGTACGAACTGCCTCGGATGAACTCCCTGCCAGCCGGCTCCGAGGAGCGTTACCTGCTAGCCACAGAGCTGATCCGTCAGCGTAACCGTTTCGCCGACGGCATGAGGGAGGTGCGCGACATAGCCCATCGCGCAATGACGGTAGTAGCGTCTTGATATCGGCTCTATCGAGGCCACTCGAAGGTGACGCTGTTACCCTCATAGCGGTCGGTGAGGGGACTGAGCGACGAGCCCCGGCCCCTCCCGGCACCTAGATCACGACACCACTGCCAGCCGTCCCAAAGCTCCGATCGGCGCACCGTACATCAGAACCCGCCCCCAGCCCCCAGTTTCATATCCTGGGACGGCGACCCTGAGTCAGAGGGCGAGCGGCTTGGGCGGCAGTGGGTAGGCAAGCTTACTGGGCGCCAGCCTCGACTGCACCAACATCTCGGCGAACTTCAGGGTGACCATGGCAGGATTGACCACCGGCACTCCTAATTCCCTCTGAAGCCGATCGGAAACTCCGAGGAACGCCATCGACATGCAGCCCAGGATGATGGTGTCGGCCCGATCCTGGGAGACCGCCAGCCGAGATGCCTCGAGCACACTCCGGAAACTGCTATCCGGATCGCGAGCCAGTTCCAGCACGGGCACGCCCACCGAGCGGACCCTGGCCAGTTTGGATTCGATCCCCGCCGCTCTGGCTAACTGCTCCAGGGGACGTATCAGCGAGTCCAGCACGGTGACGATGCTGAATCGGTGGCTCAGGCTCGCGGCAACGAGCATCGAGCACTCGCCGGGAGCCACGACAGGGATGCGGGCGATCTCGCGACAGGCATCCACGCCGGGATCGCCGTAGCATCCGACTATCGCCGCGTCGAAACCGTCGCGCTCGGCCTCCTGCACACGCCGAAGCAACCCCGGCACCGCCAGATACTCCTCAGCGGAGGACTCGATGGAGAAAGGCCCCTGATCCAGGTCGACGACGGCGATCTCGCAGCCCGGGACTGCCCACCCCTGCAAGATGCCCCTGCGGCGCTCGAGCTCGGCCGGGCCGTGAGGCCCACGCGAGACGGCGCCTGGCATGATGTACACGATACGCATGGTTCCGCCTCCCTTATTCCTGCGGGTCGCGGCCGAGCTGGTCGCGGAACGTCGAGCGCAGCCGCTCACGCAGGTCGGGGCGGAGAAGGACGTCGGCGCCCGTCCAGCTCAGCAGGGTAGCGCCTAGGGCGATCTGTTCGTCGGCCAGGGGTGAGGCGGCCTCGACGGCGAACTGAGGGTTGTGGTTTGGGATCCCCTTCTCGCAGATCGCCATATAGGGGTGGATCGTCGGCACGAGTTGGCTGACGTCGCCGATATCGCTAGACCCCACGGCCCCCTCCTCGGGCGTGTCCCACGTGATCCCGAGGCCCACCATGTTTTCCCGCAGCGCCTCCACCAGGGCCCGATTGCTGACCCGGACCTTGTATCCGCTGCCCTTGCGCACCTCGGAGCGCGCGCCCGTCGCTAGAGAGGCCGCCTGCACGATATCCAGAAACTTCTTCTCCAACTCCTCCAGGTAGTCCTGGTCCCGGGAGCGCACCAGGAACTCAGCCAGGGTGTAGTCCGGGATGACATTGGGGGCATCGCCCCCTTTCAGAATGCAACCGTGGATCCGGCCGATCGGCTTCATCATCTGCCGGAAGGCGTTGACGCTGAAGAAAACCTGAAGCAGCGCGTCCAGCGCGCTAATCCCCTTCTCCGGGGCCGCCGAAGCGTGGGACGACTTGCCGAAAAACTCGATGTTCCAGTGAGAAACGGCCAGGGAGCCCCGATCGAGGAAGGTCTGGTCCCGTGGGTGCATCATGATGGCGGCGTCCAGCCCCCGGAACAGGCCGGCCTCGGCCATCAGCACCTTCCCGCCGCCGCCCTCCTCCGCCGGCGTGCCGAACACCTTGATGGTCCCATCCATCCCCTGCGCGGCTCGCTTCAGGGCAATGCCCGCGCCCAACGCCCAGGTGGCGATCAGATTGTGACCACAGGCGTGGCCGATGCCCCGCAGTGCGTCGTATTCGGCCAGGAAGCCCACCACTGGCTTCCCCTCTCCCCAGCTGCCTACGAAGGACGTCTCCATGCCCGCCATGCCCCGCTCCACCGAGAACCCATTCTGCTCCAACTCATCCGTCAGCAGCGCCACCGCTCGGCGCTCCTGAAAGCCGATCTCCGGGTTGTCGTGGATCTCGTGGCTGATCTCGATCAGCCTGGGGTGGAGCCCTTTTACCTCCTCAACGATCCTCTCCTTCACCTGTTCTACCGTCGCCATTGGCACCTCCCCTCTGAAAAGCGTACTAGAGCCATTCTGCCATCGCCAATCGTCCGTCGAAGGTCCCCGACTCTGACCTCTGACCCCATCCTGCCTGCGATCGGGGGAACCATCATGCGCCTGTCATCGTTGCTCCCCCGCTGTAAGGCCTCGCCGAGGCCAGGACGGCGCGCCCGTCCACGCCGAGGCCCGGGGCTGAGGGTAGATCCACAAAGCCATGGCGGCCCCTTATGGAACAGCCGGGACGGTCCGGCCACAAGGTGAAGATTGATAGCTCCTGGGCTCTCGTGCAGATGAGCGAGGAGGCCGCAAAATGGACCCCCGAAGCGGCGCCAAGATGGGTTTCGAAGGGACTGACCACCACCAGGTCGATGCCTGCGGCCTCGGCGATGGCTGCCACCTTGCCTGCCCAGAATAGCCCCCCGAGCTTGATCAGCTTCACCACGAATATGTCTGCCGCCCGACGGTTCGCCAAATCCAGGGCGTCCCGCACCGATTGAAGGCTCTCGTCGGCGGCCACCGGGACGCCCGTGGCTTGCCGCACCTCGGCCAGCCCTTCCGTGTCCCATGCAGCCACTGGCTGCTCCACGTACTCTAGCCCCACCCCTTCCAGCCCTCGGATCAAGCGAACCGCTTCGGGAACCCGGTAGCCCTGGTTGGCGTCGATCCTGATCTTTACCTCGTCGCCCACAGCCTCCCGAACGGCGCACACCCTGGCCACGTCGGCCTCCACCCCCTCGCCCACCTTCATCTTCAGGGTCTGGTAGCCTAGTGAGACGTACTCGATGGCCTGATGGACCGCCTCCTTCGCCGGCATGATGCCCAGAGGTCGAGTGACTGGGATCTCCTTCCGGCAGGCCCCGCCGAGCAGGTTGTAGACGGGCTCGCCCAGACGGCGGCCGATCAGGTCATGGAGGGCCATGTCCACACAACACTTGGCGGTGTGGTTCCCGGGCAGGAAGGCCAGCTTGCCGTGGAGAGCTGCCAGATCCAGGGGATTGGACCCCAGGATGGCGGGCACGAACTGCGTCTCCAGCAGCAGCTTAATGGACTCGACGGTCTCGCCCGTGAACCGCGGCAGGGGCGAGGCCTCCCCGTACCCCACCTGACCGTCGTCGGTCTCTAGCTCCAGGATCACGTGCGGCCGAATCGCCGGAGCAGGACCATAGCTGGTGGTGAGTTGGCTAACCGCCTCCTCCTCGATAAGGTAGCATCGAAAGGATGCGATCTTCACAATCTGTCACCCCGTTTTCGAGTTTATCGTTCTAATCTTCTCTATCCTTTTCCCGTTTCCGACCACCGCATTTCCACTCACGAGCCGACGAACCAGGAATCGAGCCTCTTGCTGGTAGTGGCTGGCGGACGGGCCTACTAACGCCTCGGTTCCGCATTGTCTGAGCACCACGACATCAGGAGAGCTCCTTGACCAGCCGCTCGGCCTCGAGGGTGGCCCGATGGAGCGCGTCCACAATGCGATTGCACTCGCGAACGGCCCGGGTCCGCAGGAAGCCGTACTCGTCGCTCATCGGGTCTAGCTTCGCCAGTTGTCGGGCAGGCTGCAGCCCCGGGAGTAGGGGCAACTGCAGCGCCGGGTCCTGGTCGTAGTCGCCTGCCCGCGTGTACAACACCGGGTTGACGATGCGGCCGATGCCCAGCATCCCCTCGTTCAACGTCCTCACCCGCTCGGCCGAAACCATGGCCCGGCTGGACTCGAGCGTCGCCACGGCGCCCTCGAAGGCCTTCGCCTGCTTCATGGCTGGCGCCAGGTCAAGATGACCTTCCACGGCATCACCGATCTCAGCCAGCAGCGTCTCGAAGTCCCTGGCTGGGGTCACGTACTCGTATGGCAGCACCTCGGCGCCGCACACTCGGGACACCAGGCTGAGGTACAGCTCAGTGTCGGAGGCCAGGACCTTGGCGTCGCCCTTGTCGACGGTGTCCTCGGGGCTGTGCCACCAGTAGGCGCCACCCGAGCCGCCGACGTTGGCCCGGTCGGGGGAGTCCACCGGGATCATCCGGTAGGCGCCAAAAGATGGGATCCCGACCCCCCAGAAGGACTGGTCGCCTGCCTTGAAGGGTCGCCGAATGTTCGGTTCCTGGCCGGTCACCTCCCGCATCAGCCGGTCCATGAACTTCTCGACCTCGCCGTGGTTATAGCGGCAGTCCCAGACCTGAGCCCCTCGCACACCTGGGGAGTCGATGCCGAGGTAGCCCACGCAATTGCGGCGCAGGTCCTCGAAGGCGTTGTCCGCGTACCAGGTGGAGCCCGCATAGCGACCCTGGGAGTGGCCAGGCCACCAGGCGATGCGGACGCTGCGGCGCAATCCCGCCCCGTTCCCGTTCAGCACTCGGGCCATCTCCAGGAGGCAGGCGTCGCCCGTCGCGTTGTCGGTGGTGCCGTAATACCAGGAGCAGTGATGGCCGCCTACCAGGAGGAACTTCTCCGGCTCCTCGCTGCCCGCGATTTCCGCTACCGGGAGCAGCACCGGCCTCCAGCCGATGTAAACCCTCGCTTTCAGCCGTACCCGCACCCTGCCCTGTTCGCACAGGGCGCTCAACTTCTCACCGTCGGAGTGGGTGACGGAGATGGCTGGGATCTTAACCAATCGCTGGGCCGACTCGGGGGTCGGGGTGCCCCAGATGGAGGACACGATCATCTCGTGGATGACCTTCTCGTCCGAGGGCCAGATCTGGCAGTGGGCCAGGGCGCCGCCCTCCTGGGCGTTCTTCAAGCCGTCTGGGCCGCCTGAGCTGGTGAGCACGATCTTCCCGGCCAGGCTGTCCTTCTCGTAGCTGTCTGCCAAGGCTCGATGGGAGAAGATCATTTCCCCCTTTTGGGCCTCGATCCCCGAACGGAGGTAGAGCAGCTCCGCCTCGATCCCCTCCTCTGGCGTGCTGGCGGCGAAGGCTCGGGGCCGGCAGGGTATGGACATGACTACGGGCCACAGG
>JAJYKO010000332.1 GCA_021788565.1 Chloroflexota bacterium | reverse complement strand
GCGCAGCTGTTGAGCTGCCTTCTGGTAGTTTCCCTGGAGAAGGCTCTGGGCAATATCGCTCCCCGCGGCGGTGTCGCGGAGGCTCGTAGCCAGATTGTCCAGGGCCTGCTGGTTGACGCTGGAGTTCTGGGCAGCCTGGTTCAGCATATCGTTGGCCTGTTGCACCGCATTGGCGGCTGACTGCTGCGACAGGCTTCCCTGTTGATACTGGCTCTGGATCTGGTTCAGCAGCTGTCTGGTAGGTTCGAGCGCAGTCGACCTCGCCTGCGCCGCGGAGGCATCCCCCTGCTGACTGAACAGCGAGCTACTGACCCCCTGTGAAGTCGCTCGGGTGAGGCCGGCAAGCTGAAGAGATACCAGAGGATTGGGAACAACCACTCCAAGACTAACCAGCTCCAGAAGGGCTGCCGAGACAGCTGCCAGCAACAGCGCCGTCAGAACTTCTCTCTTCGGTAGTAGCGGGAATGCTTTGGAGACCGGCAAATCGGTGGCAAGATCGGCGGCCTGGGCCAACTGCCAGCGGACCAACATTCCATCCGTACCGGTGGAGAGCAACTCATGCGCAGTGCCGAGTTGCTGGCGGAGATCGAGGCGGAGGTCCAGCGCCCTGATCGCCTCCGACCGCGATGGTCGGGCCACCAGGGCGGCGACTAAGCCAACCGCCGGAGCGCACTCCGCGGCCACACGTAGCCAGTCCGTTAGGGCGCCATGGACACCGAACAGCGCCAGCAGCGCGGCTACCAGGAGAAAACCAAGAGACACGCAGAGGCTTCGTGCCAAGACCCACAGGCCGGTCTGCAGCCAGAGCCACCGGTGAGCAGCCCGAAAACTCCGATGCAGCGGCCGTGCGTCAAACGTCAACTCCTGAACGGCCATCACCAGTTTCCCTAGAGCTGTTGCCGGAGTCCCAAGCGTCCGGCACAGAATATCCCTGAGTATGCGCCGGCGCACTCGGGGCTCGTTTCCTCAGTAGCACGGGCTGCCGGTAGCACAAAAGGTGGTGCCCGGAAGCTGCCAGGAACTGGGCAAAGGCAATAAGAGTGCCATCTTGTCGCCGCTGCTTCGGCGCCGTTCCCGGTACAATGTTGGAGGCTAGAAATCGGAGGTGGACGTTGCTTGACGTATGTTTGCTGGGCACAGGAGGGATGACGCCGCTACCGAAGAGGTGGTTGGCGAGCCTATTGGTCCGGTTTCAGGGCAGGCTACTGCTGATCGATTGCGGCGAAGGGACGCAGATCACCCTCAAATCCGCTGGGTGGGGCTTCAAGGATATCTCTACGATTCTCATTACCCACCTCCACGCCGATCACGTCGCCGGGCTACCCGGCATGCTGCTCAGTATGGGCAATGCGGGCAAGAGAGACTGGCTGATAATGTACGGCCCTCGGGAGATCTCTCGAGTCATGGAAGGGGTTCGGGCCATCGCCCCCTACCTCCCTTTCCCCGTCGAGTGGCATGAGCTGTACGGGGGCGAAGAGATGGACCTTGGCGGCCTCGAGGTATCTACCCTGCCACTGGAGCACGGCGTACCGTGCCTTTCGTATTCCCTCTACGTACCAAGGGCACGGCGCTTCAATCCACAGAGGGCAGCCGAGCTTGGGATACCCGTCCAATTGTGGAGCCGGCTGCAAGCTGGCGAGTCGCTGACGTGGAACGGTCGCGCCGTGGAGCCAGAGGAGGTGCTGGGAGATGAACGCCGGGGGATCAAGCTCTCCTACGTTACCGACACACGTCCGGTGCCAGACCTGCCCGAGTTCGTCGCGGGATCGGACCTGTTGATCTGCGAAGGCATGTACGGTTCCGCCGAGGAGATGGCGAAGGCAGAGGAGAAGGGGCACATGGTCTTCTCCGAGGCCGCCGAGATCGCCCGTGCCGGCCGCGTGAAGGAGATGTGGCTCACCCACTATAGCCCGTCGCTGACGGACCCCGAGGAGTGGCTCGGCGAGGCGACGAGGGTCTTCCCCAACACCCATGCCGGCTACGACCGCAAGACCGCCACCCTATCGTTTCCCGAAGAGGACTAGGGAGTGAGCGTCCGGCCCCACGGCACAGGATGTGCGTCAAGTGGAATCCGCCTCAGTGAATGGAGGTGGAGAGTAATTTCGACAAGGAGGTTAGAGCCACCGTGGCAGCGCTGGAAGCAATAGTCTGGCTCATCGTCGCAGTACTGGTGGTCTTCTGGATCATCGGTTTCTTCTTCGCTCACCTGGGCACCCTGATATGGATAGCCCTGGTGGTCGCGGCGATTCTGCTCATATACAACCTGCTCACAAGAGGCAGAGCGGCGATTTAGCATCTCCAGCGGCTGGGATCTGGCGTTGTCCCTACGCTAGCTCTCAACCTGGGGATTTCTCACATACAGAGGGGGCCGGGATTCACCCGGTCCCCTCTTCTTATGCTTTCACCTGCTCCGCTGATTCCGGACCGGTGGTCATCCCTGCCACTATGCCGCCAGCCGTCGCCACTACCGTGAGCACGACGAGCGGCCAGGGCAGTTTGATGCCAAGTAGTCGATCGGCTGAGAAGCGTCCGGGGCCATTGGTGGCCAGCACAACGGCAGCTGCCATATTGCCTACGGCGAGTTCCCCTCCGCCCTCCTGCGCCCAGATAGGCCTATCCCAGTGAGCCTTCTTAAGGGCCATCCACATCGGTGCCAGCATCATGATGGGTCCGATCGGATGAAAAAGCCCGAGAGCGGTGAGAACACCGCTGCCGAACTCAGACCCGCCGGCCATGAAGGCCCAGAACCGCGGGGGCCGAAACCCTAGAGTTTCTATGAAGTGAGTCGTCCCCTCCATGCCGTGACCGCCGAACCACCCAAACAGTTTCTGCGAGCCGTGTCCGGCCATGAGCGCGCCGGTAACCATCCTGCCGGTTAGCAAGCCGAGTTCCGACAGCATCGATGCCTCCTTCACCACTTTGACTTCGCGAGCGGGTCTCTCAGCCAGAAACGGCGCGGACAGGGCCGAGCGGATCCACCCGTCGACTACGTAGAAGAGCATTTGAGGTGCCAGTACAACGTTCCTGGGGAAGATGCTCGGGATTTCCTCTTTCCCTCGGAAAGGGATGGCGTAGCTCCTACCCCTGGTTCCTACCCCCGATCAGCCTGGCCAAGCCGAGATAGACCCCTCCAGCAAGCGCACCGAGGATAGCGTTGGCGAGGCCGAAGACGATCGGTATGTCCAGATCGATGTGAGTGAACGACATCGTCCATAGCGCCTCCGTATTCCCGTGCCCCGCCGAGCCCACTGCCGTCCCGAAGATAGCGATCCCTGCACGATAATAATACGCCGGAGTGTGCCTGTCATGACCTTCGTGCGACTGGACCAACCCCACCCCCGCGGCGCGGGCGGCCGTAGCCAGCCGCTAGTCTTCGGTTGCCAGGGGCAACCGCTCCCGCATCGCCAACTCCAGATAGGACGCGTCGTAGCTGCTGAGCCGCCTTTCCCGGGACATATTCAGGATATCTCTCAAGACACGATCGAGGCTCGCCCCGTCCAGCCTGATCGGAATGGGGGCGCAGCAGCCGAAGTTCCCTGCCGCGGCTGAACTGCTTTAGGGCGGCGACCGCCTCGCGAATCCTTTCCCTCGACACCTCTCTCGTAGGAACCAGCCTAGCGACGGGAACACCGTGCCTGGTAATCGTAATGATCTCCCCCCGCCTCCACCTCGTCCAACAGGCTGGGGAGGTAGGGCTTTGCCGGGTAAGCCCCGACAGTTCGCATCCCACGTCCCTCACAGACTGGTCTTCAACTAAAGTAAAGCGGCGACCAAACCCGCGGGGTCTTTGGCCCCTGATCCTGAACTGACGCGCCGTGATCCCCGAGACCCCGCGGGTTTCATCCTGGCTTTGGTTTTGTCAATACCGCTTCGTGCGGGAGATCACGGGTTCGCCCCTGGGATAGCGCCACAGTAGAGTGACGGGTGATTCCAATGTTCATCTGGTGGGTGCCTGGGCCGGAGGGAGGGGCGCAGGAAAACGACAACGCAGGGGGTCCTTACGACGGACCTATCCCTGCGCGGCGACCTCGAAGTGTTCCGATACTGGTGCTGTGGCCAGGGTAGCTCCCAGTTTCGCGATCTGCTCTCGGAGGTAACCGCTGGCCTCGGCTGCCTGCATATCGGCTTCCGTCTCCCACAGAGTCAGAGATACGCCTTTGCCAGTGGCATTGTCTACCAGGAAGAAGCCTCCCTTGAACCCCTTCTGCTCGTTGGCGGTCGGGACGATCGAGTTCCTGTATATGCTTACGGCTTCTTCAATCTTGTCGGGCTGGGCCTGGGCGGTCTCTGTTCGTGCATACCTGTGTTCGCCTCCCTCAGCGACTATAGCCTGTCCTTCAGCGACTTTACGCTCGGCCTGCGCCCCTCGCCTCCAATAACGAGTATAGTCCGCAGAACGCGGCCGATGCATGAACATTTGTTTATGATTATTCATATACGATTATCCATATACATGCTTGCGGGAGAGCATGGATGGGAGACAGAGTGGTGACGGTGCCGAGTGAGGCGGTGGCGGT
Source organism: Chloroflexota bacterium (assembly GCA_021788565.1). The sequence continues at coordinate 1,950 of JAJYKO010000332.1, read as the reverse complement.
CACGCTTCACGGGGAAGTGCGGGCGTTTCGGGGGGGTGCAGGGGAGGTGGTGGGAGAGACGGGACGAGCTAAGCAGCGCCGATATACCCTTTGGCCCCGGGTGGGGCGAGGTGGGGGAGGCGGCTGCCAATAATTACTGAGTGGGGATGTGGGGGATACGAGTATTGCCCGCAGCGGAGTGGTGAGGTGGGGCGCCTACGTTGCGGGCTGAGATGTGGTTGGCTCGGGGAGAACGTGGCCGCGCTTGGTTACCCAGTAGACGCCAATGCCGAGGCTTGTAAAAGCCCACCAGGTCGCTTTCACTGACGAGTGGTAGACCGCGAAGTCGGGTAGGGCTATCGCGATGTGGAAGGTGGGGTGCTGGGTCTTTCTTTTGATCACCTCGACCAGTACGTCCGAGAAGTAGTGAGTCGCTTGTAGGTTGCGGTTGGTGTGGCCGCTGTGGTTGCTCTTGACCTCGCCCTTATACGGCCCGGAGGCAAAGGTGGCGGACGGGTAGCCTTTCACTTCGATCGCTAGGGCTATGGGATCCTTTCGGGCGAGTATGTCGATTCCGTGCTGATGGTGATCTGTGTCGGCCGTGCGGACGCTCCAGCCGCTTGTACGGAGGAGGGCAGCGATCGTGTGCTGGACGTTCTTCTCCAGGTACCACTCTTCCGTCTCAGGCATGAGGTTACTGGGAGCAGGGGGTGAGGCGGGATGGTTTGGTGAGCTCGCGCCACTTCGCGTGAAGGTTACAAGTTTGCCTTGCAGATCGACGTGGTTGACCTTCCATCCAGCAGAAAGCCAGGAGGTATTCTGGGACGACGGGGAGGTAAGGCCGTTGGACCACCAGGCCTTGTAGGTGAGGGCTGAGTGGCAGAGGCGGAAGCCGAGGATCTGTTCAAGCTTTGGGAAGCTCAGCTCCAGCTGATCGCCTGGGCAGGTGGCGAGGTAGTCCGCGAGTGGCTTATAGACGGTCATCGTGGTTCCTCCCTTGGTGATCGGTGATCGGCGAGTGGTTAGGCGGCTGGTACGCTCGGATCTCGGTAAGGGGACGTTGTGGCAAGTTATTGTAGCACGGTTATCGCAAGTTGACAGATGGGTGGGGGTTCGGTGTAAGGAGGGAACAGGGATTCGGTGTTGGGTGGCAGGGGATGACAGGGTTCAGGTGGACGGCGAAAAGAGAAGAGGCGGCGCTGCTGGTTGCTCAGGACGAGCTGAGCAACGAGGACATAGCTAGGCGCATGGGGATCAGCCGGCAGACGCTGGGAAAGTGGAAGCTGCAGCCGGCGTTTCAGGGGCGGGTAGCGGCGCTGGTCGCGGCAGTGGCGGAGGCGGTGAAGGGTCGGGGCATCGCCGAGCGGCGGAACCGGGTGGCGGCGCTCAACGAGCGATGGAGCCGGTTGCTGAGGGTGATCGAAGAGAGGGCAGCCTTGTACGCGGACGTTCCTGGTGGTAGAGGGGCGGGAATGCTGGTGTGCCAGATCAAGCTGGTGCGAGTGAGCGGGGGAGAGGACGGTGAGAGCGATGGACCCGGACGGCGGAAGCGGCGCCGGAGCGGTGGCTTCGTCGAGATCGCGGCAGACGCCGTGGACGTGGGGCTGCTGAAGGAGCTGAGGGAGCACGAGAAGCAGGCCGCTCAGGAGCTGGGCCAGTGGGACAGCGGGCCAGCCGATGAGCCGGAGGTGCTGGTGCGGGAGTACGTGGGCGTCATCCTGGAAGGGGTTTGAGTGCCGGCCGGCGGCTGATGAGGCCGACGGAGAGGTGTTGTGGCGGGGCCGGCGGCGATGCCGGCCTTTGTGGTTGGTAGGGGCGATGGCGGCGGGCAAGGAGCGGACGAGGGTCAGATACGAGCCTAGGAGACCTCTGAACAACCCCTGGTTTGAGATCGGTCGGTGCACGGAGAGCAGACTTGGTCGGTAGCCGAAGGGCCGCTGACAGGCGATCCGCGTTCCTCGGGCTCGGTTT
>JAJYKO010000331.1 GCA_021788565.1 Chloroflexota bacterium | reverse complement strand
CTCCGGGTCTACCGCTGGCACGATGGCCTGCCTTGTGAGAAGGGGCCTCACGTCATCCACCAGATCGTCCTCCTCGACGGTCAGGACGTCGGATGAGATGATGTGCCGCACCGGTATACTCAGGTTGAGGAGTTGCACGGTTTTGAAGGTGTGGTGCCGGGACGAGATGATGGCCACTCTCCTCTCCCGTGCCAGTTCCAGCACATCTTCATCCACGGCAAGGCCACCGGTGACCACGATCGCGCTGATCCCTAGATCGATCGCTAACTTCTGCGCGTCCTTCCGGTCTCCCATAACCATCAATGCGCCGGGGCCGATACGGGTCCGCATCGACTCGAGGCTCATGGCACCGACGAACACCCTGTCCCACAGTCGCTTCCCGTTCCCCTCCACCAGCAGGCGGCCATCCAGAGCGCGAAGCACATTATCGAGGTTCAGCGGGATCTCCTCTTCAAGAGAGGACCCCACTCCACCCATGAAAACGTCGGCGTACCTCTCCACCTGGATCAGACCGCGCAATCGGCCGTCCCCGTCCACAACCGGAACCGCCCGCAGATCCCGCTCCTGGAGCAGCCGCCCTACGTCATACAGCGAATCTTCCTCGTTGACGCAGATCGCAGGCACCGTCATGACGTCCCCAACTCGTGTCTTCACGTCTTTTATGTAAACCGGTGGGGCCACCGAGAAGCGGTCCAGCAGATACTCGGTCTCTCTTCTCAGTTCCCCTTGCCTTGCCGCCACAGCATCGCCATTGCCCATTGCTTGAAGCAGATAGCTGTATGCAATGGCCGCGGAAATGGCGTCCGTATCGGGGAACTTGTGCCCAACCACGTAGACACGTTTGCCCATCAGCTGCCCCTTCGCGCCTCCCTCGCCTTCTTCGCGATACTCAGCAAATGTTCGACTGCTCCTGGGACGTCCGGCTGAGCGAATACGCCCCGGACCACCGCAACGGCATCTGCCCCCGCTTCGAACACGGACTCGGCATTGGATGCGTCGATGCCTCCAATTGCCACCAATGGCTTCTTCGTTACGAGGCGAACGCGCCTGAGCAGATCGATCCCGCCCAACTCGGCATCGACCTTGGTTGGGGTAGCACTAATCGCACCAACCCCTATATAGTCCACGGCCAAACGATCAGCCACTTCAGCCTCGTTGACGGCCGAGACAGACAGCCCAACTAGCTTTCTGTCTCCCAGTAGCCTCCTGGCCTCCGACGCTGGGAGGTCATCCTGTCCAACGTGGACGCCATCCGCATCGCAGCACCACGCTAGAGCCACGTCGTCGTTGACTATGAACACAGCGCCCCAATCGCCGCAGAGCGACTTCATGGCCCGCGCCTCTTCCAGCAACAGCCCTTTCGGGGTGCGCTTATCCCTCAGCTGAACAACCCGCGCCCCAGCGGCGAGGGCCTGAGCCACCGCATCCAATCTCCGCTGTCGCGGGACGTCATCCTCGGTCACAAGGTACAGCCCGGTGCCGATCAGCGAATCAAGCATCGCTTCCTTATTCAACGTCATTGCACTTCTCTGAGCAGTCAAAAGAATATGTGCTAGTTACAGGGTCTAGCCCAAAGCAATTACTTGCTCCAGCCAATTATAGGCCCCACTACAAAGTAGTCGCAACGCCACTCCGAGAGGATAACCCTCCTCCGTGAATGGCGTTGCGACTTTGTGAATACGCCTAATACTGAAGACCGGTCGGTTTGCTAACGGGTGACTCCGTTACCGCTGGGTTGCACTGCATGTGCAGCCTGCGCCCGTCGCGCCCTGTGCAGCGAGCGAGCGGCCAGCCGCTCCACGATCTCTCCATAGAAGCTTGTGGAGCTGAGCTGATAGAGTCGATCCACCGTTTCCACGGCCGTGGGATCCCCGCTCAACCGATAGCAGTCGCCGGGACTATTGTCAGATGGGAGCCTAGTCAGCAGTCCGCAGCGAGTCAGGGCTTCCAGTGCCTCGCCGACTCGCTCTACAGATCGCAGTCCCAGCCGATCGGCGAAGAATTCGACGTCGCCTCGCACCTCAGGATTGTCGTGTAGGTATCGCAGAATGTTGTACTTAGCCAGGTCATCGACATCACGCTCGAGCAACCGCTCCATATCGGGATCCAGTCTCAGACTGAGCATGAAACCGAGCACCTCCTAGCTCGATAGCAGTGAGCAGACAGGCCGAAGCTCCTGGAGGGCACCTTGCCGGCGTTAAGCGGGAAAACGGAGAGGGGGAACTTGAACGGCGACGGACCGTGCCCAGCCGCCCAATGGTGATCTGTTCTCACTCGTCCTCTTCCTACGCCTACGGGGTTAGCTGACGGGCTCGGGAAGAAAGAGCATCCCTACGCGCACTCGCGCGATTCGCCCCGCGATTTGGGTCCCCCGCTCCCTAGGACAGGAACTCGGCCTCAGACGTGTGTTTCTTATCTACTTGAGCCTACTATATCACCAGCCTCGTGGCTGTCAAGCATCTATGCTCGACTCCGCCTGATAGCCAGCTTGGGTGTCATTCCGGACGTCCCAGGGCCATGCAGTTCGTTCTTAACCATCTGCTAGCATTTAGCACGGTTCATCCCGGATGCATTTGACTCACGACTATTCGCGGTGGAGAATACTGGCGTAGCGTCAGAAACCAGAGCCTTTAGAACTCCATGCAGTTGGGAAGGAGTAAGATGCCACATACAGACCAATCGATTCTGGTCGACGCTCCACGCCACAAGGTGTTTGACTTCGTTGCGGACTACCGAAACACGACGAAGTATGAGAAGCACTTCTCCAGGCTGGACCTCATGCCCGGACCCATCCGCGGAATCGGCAATACCGTGGACGCCAGGGGTTGGTTCCGGGGCATCCCGGTGCGGTCGAAGCTCCGCATAGTGGAGTTCGCGGAGGATCAGCGGATTGTCTCCACGTCCGTGGCGGGGCTCAAGAGTTGGCTTGAATGGGACTTCGCGGACGAAGATGGCAAAACCAGGGTGAGGCTCTTCGCGAGCTACTCCTTCCCCATACCGTTCATCCCGCGCAACGTGCGCGAGTCCGTGGCACAAGAAGTGAAGGCGATGACCACGGCGTCACTGCTAGAGCTGAAGCGTCTACTCGAGAGCAGCTGACCCCACCGAGGCCCGCGGCCTCACCATGCGCACTTTCGGCCCTCCACTGACTCGAAACGGCGTCACAGCCGCTTGTTAAGCAATTCCCGTCCTCCCGACTCGAAGCCCCGAGAGGAATAGAAGTCAACCGCGGGAGCCGCACGGGGAGACACCGCCTCTATCGCAACCACGCTGTGCAGGTAGCGGCCCGCCCCAACGCAGTGCTCCAGAAGAGCTGTTCCGATGCCATGTCGTTGCAGCCTCGGGTCAACGTCGAGTTCGTCGATCCTCATCACCTTGCCCATCCACGAGGTGTGGTATGAGCAAAAGGCGAAGCCCACCACTCTGTCCCGCTCCTCGGCGATAAAGCAGCTGTTCGCGCAGCTGTCCCACAACTCGGATAGATGCGCAAGCGCACTATCATAGGTCCAGGCTTCGCGATAGGATGTAGCACCGTAGATCTCGGTGTATAGCTGGGCGCATCGGGGCAGGTCGTCGTCTACGATGGTTCGGATCTTCATCGCGGTGTTCCCTCCGATGCAAGTGGAGTGGGCGCCATCCCGAACAGCAAGTGCCTCCGGAAGGCGCCGTCGTTAGACGTATTACAGTCCCACAGGGGTCGTTTGTCAAGGCTGCGAGCCGTGTGCTATACTTTCGCCGTTGTTGTGAAGTTTATGAAACACGGGTGCCCAGGAGCTCCAAGGAGGTTTTTCAAGGTGCCACTAGGGACAGAAGACAAGGCTGCGATTATCGAGAAGTTCAAGACAAGCGACACGGATACTGGCTCTTCGGAAGTGCAGGTCGCTCTCCTCACTCGCCGCATCGAGCAGTTGGTGGAACACCTCAAGTCCCACAAGCACGATCACCACTCGAGGCGAGGACTGTTGATGTTGATAGGTCAGCGACGCCGACATCTGGCCTACATCAATCGACAAAACAGCCGGAAATACCAGACGTTGATCGCGGAACTCGGCCTTCGCAAGTAGCAGCCGGCACCTTGACTGCTTGAGATGGGCCTGTCTGGGTTTCCCAACGAGGAGAATGAATGACCGAGCACTTTGAGACCGTCCTCGGTGGAAGGCGTCTGTCAATCGAGACCGGCAAGATAGCGCAACTTGCCAATGGGGCAGCGCTAGTTCGTTACGGCGACACGATGGTCCTGGGGACCGCGACGAGCTCCGACTCTCCACGAGAAGGCGTCGACTTTTTCCCCCTTACCGTTGATTACGAAGAGAAGATGTACGCTGCTGGGAAGATCCCCGGCGGTTTTATTAAGCGCGAGAACCGACCGAGCGAGCAGGCAATCCTGGCTGCCCGCCTCACCGACCGCCCCATTCGCCCTCTCTTTCCGAAGGCGTATCGTAACGACGTTCAGGTGATTCTGACGGTCCTATCGGCGGACCAGGAGAATGATCCCTCGACGATAGGCACCATCGCCGCTTCGGCGGCGCTGTCCATTTCGAACATCCCCTTCTTCGGCCCGGTGGCCGCTGTGAAGATTGGCTACATCGACGGGGAGCTGGTTCTGAATCCAACTCTCTCTCAATTGCAGGATAGCAAGCTGGACCTCAGCGTGGCGGGCACCGCGGACGCGGTGATGATGGTGGAGGCCGGCATGCTGGAGTTGCCTGAAGACCTGGTGCTGGAGGCAATACAGTTCGCCCACCGGTCGATGCAGCCTGCCATCGAAATCCAGCAGAAAATGGTGGAGGCCGTCGGCAAGCCAAAGCGCCCCTACGCTGAAGTGGAGATTCCACAGGAGACGATGGCGGCGGTCATGGCCTTCGTGAAGGACCGGCTCGCTTCCGCTGTGACCAGCCCGGATAAGCACACGCGCGAGGCAGCCACCGACCAGTTGAAGCGCGAGACCCTTGAGGCGCTCGGCGAGAACCACGACCCCGTACTGGTGGCCAAGGTGTTCGACGCCTTGCACAAGGCGCAGGTCCGATCCGCCGTGCTGGACCGAGGACTTCGCCCCGACGGCAGGGGCCTGAATGAGATCAGGTCGCTCTCGGCGGAGGTGGGCCTCCTCCCCAGAACCCATGGATCCGCTCTGTTCACTCGAGGGCAAACACAGGTGCTCTCCGTGGCAACCCTCGGCTCTGCCAGCGAGGAGCAGATAATAGATGGCATCGGGATCGACGTTTCCAAGCGGTTCATGCACCACTACAACTTCCCGCCTTACTCGACCGGCGAAGTGAAGCCGCTTCGGGGCGCATCTCGCCGCGACATTGGCCACGGCCATCTGGTGGAGCGCGCAGTAGGAGCAGTCATCCCCCGCGAGCAGGACTTCCCTTACACCATCCGCGTGGTGTCCGAGGTGGTCTCGTCCAACGGGTCCAGCTCAATGGCCAGCGTATGCGGCAGCACGATGGCTCTGATGGACGCCGGTGTGCCCATAAAGGCTCCGGTCGCGGGCATCGCGATGGGGCTGGTGATCGGTGAGGAGGGCAAATACTCGATACTCACCGACATCCAGGGCATCGAGGACGCCCTCGGCGACATGGACTTCAAGGTGGCGGGCACACCAGCCGGAATCACTGGCCTCCAGATGGATATCAAGGTCAAGGGCATAACGGCCGAGATCATGGAGAAGGCACTTGCCCAGGCCAAGGAAGCCCGCGCGAAGGTCCTCGACGTCATGCTGGGCGCCATCTCGGAGTCACGGACTGAGCTGTCGCCGTATGCCCCCAGGATGGTGAAGATCCAGATCAACCCGGACAAGATCCGAGAAGTCATCGGCCCGGGTGGGAAGATGATCCGCAAGATCATCGACGAGACGAAGTGCACCATCGACATCGAGGATGACGGCACCGTCGTCATAGGCTCGACCAGTTCTAGCAATGCCAACAAGGCTATCGATATCATCGAGCGGCTCACCAAAGACGTCGAGGTCGGGAAGACGTACACCGGCACGGTGACACGAATCTTGCCGTTCGGCGCCTTCGTCGAGATACTGCCCGGCAAGGAAGGGCTCGTCCATATCTCTGAGCTCGAAGACTTCCGAGTCGGTCGCGTCGAAGACGTCGTGAACATCGGAGACGAGGTGACGGTGGTCGTGACCGAGATAGACCGGCAGGGCCGGATCAATCTCTCTCGCCGGCAGGCGCTACCCGGGGCGAAGCCGCGTACCCCAGGTGAAGGAGTTCCGGCTCGGACCGCAGGGCCCTCGCCGCGTCCCCACGGACACGAGGGTGGAGGCCGCCCCTACGACAGGTCCAGGCACACTGGACCGCGAGAAACGCACGATGGGCACTAGGCCTCGGATGCAGCCGTTCGTCAAGAAGCAGTAACTCGATATGGGGCGGGGGGGAGATGAAAACCTCCTTCCCGCTTCTACGTTACTCGGTCTGACCTTACGGGATCCTCAACTAGTTGCGTTCCGCCGCCG
>JAJYKO010000330.1 GCA_021788565.1 Chloroflexota bacterium | reverse complement strand
TGTCTTGCTACTGGTGGCTCTTGCCGGCGCCGCCGGCATCGCCCTCTTCCGCAAGCCCTCAGATTTCCCGGTGGGACAGAAGAAGGGTGGGCAGTAGGCGATGCTGGAGATGGTTCTGGCCTTTCTGAAGATGGGCACGTTCATCTTCGGGGGCGGCCTGGCCATAGTAGCGTTCATGCAGCAGGACGCCGTGACCAACTTCGGCTGGGTCACCCACAGGGAGTTCGTGGACGCGATCGCCATGGGCCAGATCACCCCGGGGCCCTTCGTTATCTCCTCAGTGTTCATCGGATACAAGGTGGGCGGGTTCCTCGGCTCGATCCTGGCCATCACCGCGATCGCCGCGCCATCCTTTCTGATGACCGTTGTCCTTGCCGGGCAGCTCCACCGGATAAGAAGAAACCTTCGAGTCCAGGCCTTCATCAGGGGGGTGAGCCCGGCCATCGTAGGAATGATCCTTGCCGCTGCTACCACCCTCGGCCGGGCGTCCATCGTGGACATACGGACCGCGGCCCTTGCCGTCGTCTGCCTGGTGGCCCTGGTCCGCTTCAAGGTCGACACCGCGCTCGTCGTCGTCGCGGCCGGCCTCATCGGCTACCTGATCATGTAGCGCGGGAGCCCGGCCGTAGGGCGGGGGTGGCGCGAGCGAGCGCAGCATTACGCCCCCTTCAGTTTGGACACCCTCACCCTGACCCTGTCCCAGAGGGAGAGGGGCTTCGGGCAGGGCGGCCTCCGTGCCGAGCTCTACCCACTCACGCTTGCGACACTGAGCTCATATAGCGTTCCCTGCACACTGCCGAAGCCTCCGAACTGCCCGCCGGAAGCCTGCGTATCCAATCCCTGCACGGGCGTGCCGCGCTGGGCTACCCACGTGGAGATGTCCGATTGCCCGCCGCCCGGGCCCGACCCGTTCCCGCCCCACAGGATGTAGCGCAGCTCGCCATCGGCGACCATCTTCGTCAGGTCGCTGCTCGTCACCACCTTGTCCTGTCCGCTGAATCCACCGATGTACAACACCGGTCGCCCTGTCGCGAGCACGAGATTGGCACCTTGCTGGGAGCTTGCCACCGCTACCAGATACTTCGTGCCCTGGGTGTGTGATTCGAGGTAGGTCAGCAGCGCCGAGTCGGTGCTCTGGCCGCGGTCCGCCTGCCCGAATGACATCATTCCGCCGAAGCCGCGCAAGGACTGGCCGCTGTAGGCTGCGGGAAGCATCTGGCTGGTGCTCGGATCCATGGAGGTCAGGACGGACCAGATGCCGGGCGTTACCAGGAGCGCGGCGACGACGCAGCTAAAGCCGGCCAGAGCGACACGATGCCAGTTCCTATACGCCGCCGTTCCTAGAAGCACCGCGCCGGTAAGCAGGACCGCTATTGCTGGCGGCAACCACCACAGCGAACTCACGAACGTCCCGGCGATAGACGCCTGCACCGCTATCGTGCCGCCGGTCGCCACCACCAGGAGCGCGGCCGCGATCCATGGCCGGCTGCCGCGCATCCCCCATAGCTCCATGGCTCCGATGCCGACGAGGGCAGCGAGCGGTGCCCCCAGCATCGAGAGGTAGTACTCGTGGAAGAATCCGGCGACGCTGAAGAAGATCGCCTCGGTTACGAGCCATCCTCCCCATAGGACGAGGGCCTGATGCTTCGGGTCGATCGACCAGTGCGTGCGGCCACGGAAGGCCAGCAGGACCGCGCCGAACAGGCCGAAGGGCAGCAGCCAACCGATGTCCTTGCCGAGGCTTCCGGTGAAGAGCCTCAGGGGGCCGGGCTGCCCGGTGTTGAATATCCCTCCGCCGCCGCCAGGTCCATTCTGGGGCCTGGGCCCGAATTGGGAGCTCGAACCAAATGGTGCACTTTCCGTAGCGCCGGAACTGTTTCGGGCGCCCGCGGGCGGCCGCGGGAACGCTCCTCCCGCGCCTGTAGACACGAATTGAGGACTGCTCGATGAGTTTGCGCTGTAACCGTCGCCGAACAGGGAGCTGAGGAGGCTTCCCCTTCCGCCCATGCCGAGGAGGCGCTCCACCCCGTTGTAGCCGATGGCGAGGCTGAGCTCGGAGTTGTCGCCGCTGCTTCCCACGTAGGGTCTCTGGTTGGCGGGGGTGAGGTCCACGATGGTGGCCCAGGATAGGGAGACCGCCACCAGGAGGAGCGAGGCCAGGGAGAGGTTTCCCACTTTTCGCCATATGCCCTGACGGGAGCCGAGGAAATAGAGGGCGTAGAAGGCGGGCAGTGGGAGGTAGGCCTCGAGCATCTTGATGTTGAAGCCGATACCGACCAGGAGGGCACCGAGGAGGAGGTACTTGAGCCTTCCCATCTCGGTGGCCTTGATGAAGGCCCAGGCGGCGAGGAGGAGGGTGAGGATCAGGGTGGAGTCGATGGTGTTGTTGCGGTCTGTGGCCACGACTACTGGGGTAATGGCGAGGGCGAGGGCGGCGATGAGGGCTGCTGGGGTGCCGAAGGAACGACGGACCAGGTGGTAGACGACTATCACCGACAGCAAACCAGCGACTATTTGTGGCAGGATGAGACCGAGGCTATTCACGCCGAGAAAATGAGCTGAGATGGCCTGCAACCAGAACCCTACCGGGGGTTTGTCGACGCTGACGGAGCCACCTGGCTCGGCCGCGACGAAGAAGAAGTTGTGCCACGACTGAAGCATGCTTTCGACGGCGGCCGCGTAGTAGCTGTTGGCGTAGCCCAGGGACGACAGATTGAAGAATCGGAGCGCCGCGGCGAGGGCGACGATCGCCGTGAGCGCCGTCATCCGCCGCAATCTGTCCAGGTCGATCTCGAGGGCCCTTCCGGGGGCGATCCTTGGCCCGACTCTTTCAACGTAAGTGGTTCTCATCGATCTTGACTCCAACTGTTGGACTCGTAGGGTGGGGTTCGCATCACCCCGCGATGGGAGGGTACCAGGCTCGGCGTAAAGAACCTATGAAGTCAGAGTCAGGATGCCATTAAGAGCCGACGGCATGGTTCAGCGTTGGGGTCGCAGTGCCGCTGAGGGCTCGGGAGGACGATGGGAGGGCGAAGCTCCTGCTGAGCCGCCAGTTTGCTACCGACGTGGCGGCTCGCCGGGAGGCTCGCCCTCCCCGACTGTAACCCCATCTGCCCTCCCTCCTGAACCATCCCGAGCGGACGGTTGACCGGCACGGGTATTGCAAAGAGCAACATGCTGGTAGCTACAGGAAAGTGGCGATACCAGCCTCGCCTCATCAGGTAGCCCGCTCTGACCGGGTTGGAGGGAGGCGGGATTCTGATGGAAATGTGGATGTGTACTTATGACGAGTCTCGGAGCACCGAATAGCAATAGCTCGCCGATCACCAACTGGGTCTTTCCGGTGGTAATCGCGATTCTCGCGCTGGTCGATGGCGCGATTCACCTTAGCCTGGACTTCTTGGTTTTTCATGGGAACTTCTTTGGAGCCGGGTCCCGACCGACGCCGCCTCCCGGAGCCCCGGGGGCCCACGCCGGACCGCTGGTGCCCCTGCCCCTGCCGCTGAACGAGCTTTTCCTGCTCAACTTCATCGGCTACGTAGTACTTGCGGCTCTCATCTTAACGGCCCCTCGCTGGCTGGGGTCCTGGCAGTGGCTGATGGATGTGGTGCTTTTCCTGTACGTGGCCGCGGTGTTCCTGGGCTGGCTGGACATGGGGAGGCCGAATCCTTTTGGGCTCGCCTATGCCTCGAAAGGCATCGAGATCGTTCTCGTCGTCGCCCTTGTGGCGCACGTCTGGAGCGTCCTGACCAGCCGCCCTGTGCAGAGCGCGACAAGCTGACGAACGGCTAGCTACGATGCACGAAAACCTCCGAGGTCTCGAAGACCTCGGAGGTTTTCGCTCCCTGGACGCTCTTGATTCTCGGCCGAGTGGCTCGCACCAGTGACGCCAGCCTCAGTTGCTTGAAGCCGTGGCGCTGAGCCTGTACAGCGTTATCTGCATCCCGCCGCGGAAGCCGAAACCAGCGCCAGCGGGCCCCCGCGAAGTGCCACCCGGTGCCCCGGCGTTCTGTGTCTCCGTGTTGAATCCCTGCACCGACGTGCCGTGGACCAGCACCCACGAAGAGATGTCGGAGTTGATCCCGAACGACCCACGTCCCGAGGCATCCCAGTAGATGTATCGCAGCTCGCCGTCGGCAACCATCTTCGACAGCTCGCTGCTGGTGACCACCTGGTCGTTGCCGTCGAAGCCTCCCAGGTAGAGCACCGGCCGTCCGGTCGCCAGCACGTAGTCGGACCCCTGCATGGAACTTGGCACCGCCATCAGGTACTTGGTGCCCTGGGTGTGCGCCTCCAGGTAGGACAGAAGCGACTGATCGACGGTCAGCCCGCCGCTGTTCGGCGGTCCGGACGACCGACCGTCGTAGGCAGCTGGTAGCGACTGGTTGTCGCTGGAGTGGAGGGCCGTGAGGACGGACCAGACACCCGGGATAATCATGAGGCTCGCGATGACGCAGCCGAATCCCACGGCGGCGACTCTGCGCCAATCCCGGATGACGGTCGCGGCAAGCAGCACGGCTCCGGCGGCCAGGGCAACGACCGTGGGCTGAAGCCACCACATCCAGCCCACGGACTCCCTGGCGACGGATAGCTGATAGACCAGCGTTCCTCCCGCGGCGGCGATCAGCAGGATCGCGGCCACCCACCGATACCGCTTGCGAATGGCCCACAGCTCCCCTGCCCCTATTCCCACGAGCGCGGCGAGTGGAGCCCCGAGTACAGACAGATAGTACTCGTGGAAGAATCCGGCGACGCTGAAGAACACGCCTCCAGTCACCAGCCACCCTCCCCACAATACCAGGGCCTGGTGCTTAGGGCTTGTAAAAGAATAACTTCCCATCTCTGGGGTTAACTGGCCGCCCGTGGCGAGAACCCGGCGCGGGATGTGCGATAGGTCGTGCATACGCCTGGTTAGTCTCGGAGCAACTCATGCCATCGTTAGAACCATCCGTGTGCCAGTGTCCGTTGTGCCAGCAGCCGGCCGACCATCCCGACCGAGAACTGCACCGGCAGATGAACCTATTCCTGGATCGCTTGGACGAGCAGCAGCGCCGCTGGTATGTCGCCTTGGAGTCCAAGCGGATTGGGTATGGGGGTGACCTCCTCTTGTCCCAGATCACCGGGATGGACGAGAAGACGATCCGGCGTGGCAGGGAGGAACTGGAGTCCTCTCTGGAGAGTCGCCCAGCGGTGCGGGTGCGTCTGCCGGGAGCTGGCCGCCCTGCCGTTGAAAAAAAGACCCGGCAATAACCACCTTCTTGCAGGAGTTGGTGGAGCCCGAGACGGCGGGCGATCCCATGAGCGATCAGAGGTGGGTCCGTAGCAGCTTGCGACAGTTGAGTGCGGACTTGAAGGAGGCGGGGCATCCGGCAAGCCCGCCCACCGTCGCTCGGTTGCTGGAGGGGCTGGGCTATGCTCTCCACGTCAATGCCAAGAAGGTCGAGGCGGGTGCGGCCCACGCCGACCGAAACGAGCAGTTCGAGTATATAGCGGCCCAGCGGCAAGCCTTCCAGGCCGCGGGGCTGCCAATTATCAGCGTGGACACCAAGAAGAAAGAGCTCGTGGGCAACTTCAAGAACGCTGGAAGGGCCTGGAGCAGAGAGGCCGAGGCGGTGAACGTGCACGATTTCCCTCACGATGCCCTGGGTCGGGCGGTGCCCTATGGCATCTACGACCTGACGCGCAACCAGGGCACGGTCTACGTCGGGTCGTCGGGTGACACCCCCGAATTTGCCGTGGCCGCGATTACTCGTTGGTGGGAAAACGAGGGGCGCACGACCTTCCCCGGGATGGCCCAACTGCTGATCCTGGCCGATGGGGGAGGCAGCAATGGATGGCAGCCCCGGCTGTGGAAGCAGCAACTCCAGGCACAACTGAGCGACCAACTGGGCCTGACGGTGACCGTCTGCCACTACCCGACGGGCTGCTCGAAATGGAACCCGATTGAACATCGCCTGTTCAGCCATATCAGCCTCAACTGGGCGGGAAAGCCCCTGCGCACCTGGGACACCATGCTGGCGCACATCCGAGGCACCAAGACCAGCACCGGCCTGAAGGTGGGGGCCTTCCTCCAAGACGGGGTATACAAGACCGGGCAGAAGGTTTCCGACGCCGAGATGAAGGCCCTCAACCTTGAACGACATGCGGTCTGTCCCAACTGGAACTACACCATTCGGCCGCGCCCGATTGGCGACTTCGACCCCACAACCGAACCGTCAGATCGGGATGTTATTTCTTAACAAGCCCTAAGTCACAGAGTTACACATACCCATATCGGAGCACCCGATAATGGAAACAGCCTGGGTGGTGGACTGCTTACGCCGTTGTCCGCAACGTGAGACCATCATAGGCAAGCTCCACGCCCGGGGGGAGCACCGCGTTGGTGGCTGTGTACTCCAGATCGTGAGTGGTGTGAGTCAGATAACACCGAGCTGGACGAAGCCGCTCTACCACCTCCAGCGCCTGCGCAACGTTGAAGTGGGTGGGA
>JAJYKO010000329.1 GCA_021788565.1 Chloroflexota bacterium | reverse complement strand
GAGCCATACGCCATCAACATTACGCGTGCAGCGTATACCGGGGCGGTGCCGGTCCCTGCTCCGAGTGCATGCGGATGTGCTCGCAGGGGAGGTAACCCCGGCTTCGCGAGACTGATTTCTTGCGTGTGTCCCCGTCCGCGGTTACACTTCGAGCGAGAGGAGCGCCCCCGCTTACGGCCTGCGGATAACCCTCGCGGCGCTCCAGGAGGGAGGGAACATGAGCTCGACGGACAGCCTTCGGAAGACCGTTCTCCACGACTGGCATCAGAGCGCCGGTGCGAAGATGGTCCCGTTCGGCGGCTTCGACATGCCCGTTCAGTACGGGAGCATTCTGAACGAGCACCTGACAACCAGGGGTAACGCCGGCCTCTTCGACATCAGCCACATGGGCCGGTTCCTATTCTCGGGTGACGCCCTGCCGTTCCTGCAGTATGTGCTCACCAACAACGTGAACAGGCTCGCCGAGCCCGGCATGGCTCACTACACCCTCATACCAGATGAGACAGGCGGGGCCGTGGACGACGCCTACCTGTACCGAACCGGTCGTGCGGACTATATGCTGGTGGTCAACGCCGCCAACCGCGACAAGGACTGGGCGCATCTGTCGCAATTCTTTGCCCGCTTCCCAGGGCTCGAAGCGCACGACGCCAGCGAGGAAATCGCCATGCTGGCCCTGCAGGGCCCCGAGTCCGAGAAAATCGTCACCGACCTTCTGCGGCGGACGGGTAGCTCCGGAAGGTTGCCGGAGAACGAGAAGAACAGGCTATCCGTGGTTCGCATCGACGGCATCGATCTCGTCACATCTCGCACGGGCTACACCGGCGAGCCTGTGGGCTTCGAACTGTTCCCACCGGCGTCGGAGGCGGTGCGCCTGTGGGAACTGATCGAGGAGGCCGGCTCGAAGTACGGGGTAGCGCCGGTAGGGCTCGGCGCCCGCGACACGCTGCGTCTGGAAGCGGGCTACCCCTTATACGGCCACGAGTTCGGTGAGGGCCCCGACGGCAGGCCAATCCCGATCTTCGCCTTTCCCCTGGCGCGCCCTGCGGTCCGATTCGACGAAGGCAAGGGCGACTTCATCGGGCGAGCCCCCCTGCAGACCCAGTACCTGGAAGTGCGCGAGCTGTTGAAGGGGAGCCAGGCGAAGACTATGGAGGAGAGGGCGGTACCTCGCATCTTCTGGCCCCTCGCCGTCCTCAATCCTGAGCACACGGGACCCGGCAGCAATCCACCGAGATCGGGCAACGAGATCCATCGCGACGGGCAACTGGTCGGCTGGGTGACCAGCGGGAGCACCGTCCCTGGCTGGGTCTTCGAGGGAGAGGGACTCCTCTCACGCCGAACCGACCAGCAGATCCGGCGCGCCATCGGCCTCGCTTACGTGGACTCCGCTATCGCGCTGGGTGAATTTGGCACTCACGTGGAGCTGGTTAAGCCAGCGTCGCCGCAGCCGGTCCCCGCCCTGCTCGTGAAAGCCAACATGCGACCTGCCCCTCCCTACGCCCGGCCGGTTATCCATCCTGAGGATACGCGCAAGATCCACCCTGTCTCGGCGACGAGCGGCGAGGGGTTGATGAAGACCCTGGTGGAGAGGGCGATCCAGAACACCCGAGACAGGCAGTCCAGTCAGATCAATCTCATTCCATCGGAGCAGACCCCGTCGCTGTTGGTGCGCCTCCTGACCATCCTGGACCCAGCCGGCAGGTACGCCGAGCACAATCGGTTGGAGCCGCTGGGCAAGAAGGCCCGTGACATCTACCACTACCAGGGCACTGCCTTCACCAGGTCCGTCGAGGAGGAGGTCCAGGCGTTCTTTAAGGCATATCTGGGCTGCGAAGAGGTTGAGGCCAGGCCCATCTCGGGCCAGATGGCCAACCACTGCGTCTTCCGTGGCATGGTGGACTACGTCAACCGCTACCACAAAGAGGAACCAGCCCGTCTCGGCTACGTGATGGTGAACGGCCTCCGGAACGGCGGCCATCTCAGCGCGCAGATGCTCGGGGCGCTCCGCAACTTCGTCTGCTACGATCCGCATACCGGGAGACCGGCCGTCCTCACCTTCCCGATCCGCCATGACGACCCATTCCGGATCGACCTCGAAGCCACACGAGAGCTGATCGACAAGTACCGTCCGAGGCTGGTCGTGCTGGGCAAGAGCATGGTGCTGTACAGGGAGCCCGTCAGAGAGATTGCGGAGATGGTTCGCGGAACGGGCACCATGGTCATGTACGACATGGCCCACGTCCTGGGTCTGGTGGGGCCGCACTTCCAGGAACCCTTCCAGGAAGGCGCGCATCTGGTGACCGGCTCGACCCACAAGACCTTCTTCGGCACTCAGCGCGGCATCATTGCCAGCAACATGTCCGAGCACACCGAGCTGTGGCCCCTGTGGGAGAGGATCGTCGCCGCGGCATTCCCCGGCAGCACCAGCAACCACCACCCCGGCACCCTGCTGGGGCTGCTGGCCGCTTCCTATGAGATGCTCTCCTTCGGCGACTCCTATCAGAAGCAGGTGATCGCCAACGCCAAGGCTTTCGCGCGAGCCCTGAAGGCTGCCGGCCTCACCGTGGAGGGCGATCCGTCCATAGGCTACACCGAGACGCACCAGGTCGTGCTCCGAGTGGGCAAGGGACCGGAGGTGGCGGACCGGCTGGAGCGGAACAACGTGATCGTGAACTCCCAGACTCTGCCCACGGACCCCTCGGTCTCTGCTGCCTCCGGAATACGGCTCGGCGTTCAGGAGATGACCAGGTTCGGCATGAAGGAGCGAGACTTCGAGGAGATGGCGGGCTTGATGTCGGAGATAATCGGCGGCAAGAACCTCACGGGCGAGGTAGCGAGCTTCCGTGGCCGCTTCACGAAGATGGAGTACTGCTTCTCGGGCGAGACCGCTCGGCAGATGACGAAGGAGCTCGCCTCGGTGTTGGGCCTACAGTGACCTCGGACTCGTGATTTGAAGCCTTGGAGCCTGGGTTGTCCCAACCCGGGCGGCACCCCAACCGGCCGGACGTGAACGCGAGCGAGCACAGCGTTCACGAGGACAACGGTGGTTCCTGACCGTGAGTAGAGCCTGGATCGCCCTTGATCCAGGCTCTACGACTTTCTCGTGACGCCGCCGATCGCGCTCCTTATCCCCTAGAGCCGTACCTAATGAGTGAGAAACCATCTCAGAATGGTCCCAGCAGGCTCTGAGAACTTGCAAGGGGCGCGTACGCGAGTTCTGAGATAGCTACTTACTCCTGTGACACGTATGAGCGCCGCGCCACGCGCCCACCATCCCCCGACTGTCACCCCATCTGCCCGCCCTCCTGAGCCATGCCCAGCGCCCGGGCGTACGGCCCGAAACCTGCTACCTCCCAGCTCGAAGTAACAGTGCGCGGCTGCCGGCAGCTGCCGGTGACCGCCAGGCCAGGGAGTCCCAACGATGGCAGACCGACAAGAAGAGCGGGAAGAGTTAGCGGTGAGGACCAAAGCCCTGCCGAAAGACGTGGAGGAGTCCAACTCAATAGGCGCCCCAGCTGGTGACGCCACATCCGGCTCACCGGAAACCCCGGAGGAGTGGGCCGCGAGCCAGCCGGTGGAGGACGTCCCGACGTTTCCGTTAGACGCGGGTGACCCATCCCCGATGCAGCCGGCCGCGGGCAGTCCCAACAAAGAGTGGAGTGAAGCCGAGGAGAACCCTCGGGCCTGGCCGTCTGGGAGGTGACCCGAAGGGATCAGAACTCCTCGGCGCCGATCCCCAGGTAGGATTGCTTGACCAGATCGCTGTCGGCAAGCTCGGTCGCCGTACCCTCGGCTCTGATCACCCCAAGCTCGAGGACGTAGCCGCGATCGGCGACGCTCAGGGCCATGTTGGCATTCTGCTCCACCAGCAGAATGGTGGTGCCGCCCGTACGGATCTCCTCGATCACGTCGAACACCTGCTCCACCAGGGCCGGGGCCAGGCCGAGCGACGGCTCGTCCAGCATCAGCAGCTTCGGACGCGCCACCAACCCACGACCGATCACCAGCATCTGCTGCTCCCCGCCGGATAGGGACCAGCCGTACTGTTTCTGTCGCTCCTTGAGGCGGGGGAACATCTCCATGACGCGCTCAACGTCGTCGCGAATCTCGGCGTTGGAGCGCCCCAGCGCCAGGGCAGCCAGTTCCAGATTCTCCCGGACGGTGAACCCCGGAAACACCTTCCGGCCCTCGGGAACGTGGGCGATACCGGCCGCCGCGACCTTCTCCGGCGCGAGGCCCGTGATGTCTCGGCCCTCAAGTCGCACGTGGCCGAACGGAGGCTTCAGAACGCCGGAGATCGTCCGGAGCGTCGTGCTCTTGCCCGCACCGTTCGCCCCGATGAGCGCGACGATCTCCCCCTGACGTACCTCCAGGGAGATCCCGTGAACGGCTGGCACGCGACCGTATACGGCCCAGATCTCACTTAACTCCAGCACGCCGCCTGTTCCTTCCTAGATAAGCCTCGACGACGGCATCGTCGTTTCGAACTTCGCCTGGAGTCCCCTCGGCGATCACCTTCCCGAAGTTCAGCACGGTAACCTGGTGACAGAGCCCGCTGATGATCCGCATGTCGTGCTCGATGACGATGACCGCGATGCCGCGATCATGGTTGATCGCCCGCACGAGGCGGGCTAGCTGCCGCTTCTCCTCCAGGCTCATGCCCGCCGCGGGCTCGTCCAGCAGCAGCAACCGCGGTTCCGTGGCCAGCGCCCGGGCGATCTCCACCAGCCGCTGTTGGCCGTACGGCAAGTCACCGGGAAGGTCGGCGGCGCGGGCACCGATCCCTACGAACTCCAGCGCCTCCATGGCCAACTCCCGGACACGCCGCTCCTCCTCCACGGTCCCACCTGCGTTCAGGAAGATCCCGACGAGGCCGGCATGGGTGCGGCAGTAACGAGCGACCTTGACGTTTTCCAGGACAGTCATCCTTGAGAATAGCCTGATGTTCTGAAACGTGCGGGCAACCCCCTTCTGAACCCTCGTCGCCGGACTATCGCGGGTGATCCGCTGCCCGCCGAGCGAAATATCTCCTGAGACGGGGCGGTAGATGCCGCTCACCAGGTTCAGAAAGGTGGTCTTGCCGGAACCGTTGGGGCCAATTATCCCCCTGACCTCGCCGCTCTGCACGACCAGGTCGACGGCATCGACGGCGACCAACCCTCCGAAGGCCATCGTCAGCTTCGCCGTCGTCAGCAGGGGCTGTCCGGCGTGATGAGTGATGAGCGATGAGTGATGAACCTCGGGTTCTAAGTTCCGGGTTCTGGGTTCCGGGTTCTGGGTTCTGAGTTCCGGGTTCTTCCGCTCACCCCGTCGTCCCCACATCCACTCGCCCATCCGCGCGAAGAGTCGCTCGACAACGCCGACCAGGCCTTGCGGCGCGAAGATCAGGATCAGGACGATGCTGAGGCCGTACACCGCCATGTACCACGCCTCCAGAAAGCGCAGCAGTTCGGGGAGATAGGTGAGCAGCAGCGCCCCCACCAGCGGACCGACCGCCGTGCCGGCGCCGCCGATCAGCAACATCGCCACGAACCGGATGGTGGCGTTGAGATCGTAGGTATCCGGACTGATGTAGGCAGAGAAATGAGCCCACAGGCTGCCGCCGATGCCTGCCAGAAAAGCGCTGAGCACGAAGGCGAGAACCCTCGAGCGCGCCACGTCCACCCCGGATGCCCCGGCCGCCATCTCGTCATCTCGGGTCGCCTGCAGGGCCCTGCCAAGGCGAGAGCGACGGAAGCGAACGGTGAACAGCATCGCCATGAGAACCACTACCAGATTCAGATAGTAGAAGGTGTAGGGTGTGCTGAACACCAGCGGACCCAGGGCCGCCGTTGGAATCGCTCGGATCCCCTCGGCGCCGTGCGTTATCCTGTCGGCGTTCATCAGGACAAGCTGCACCGCCTCCGCGAAGGCCAGGGTTGCCATGGTCAGGTAGTGGCTGCGCAGCTTCAGGGTCGGCAGCCCGAGCAGAAGCCCAAAAAGGGACGCTACCGCCCCGGCAGCAGCGAAGCCAACCAGGAAACCCATACCCCCGTCGGTGGTGAGGATGGCCGACGTGTAGGCGCCAATCCCCCAAAAGGCCACCTGCGCCAGGGAGAAGACGCCGCCGAAGCCGTAAATGAAGTTCAGGCCCGCCACCACTATGCCGTACATCAACCCCATGTTGATCAGAACCATTGTGTAGTTCGAGAGCGGCAGGTACGGCAGGACGATGGCAGCAACCAGGGCGGCGATCGTGAGCAGGGCCCGCTGGGAACGCAGGCGAGCCAGGAGTGATGGGCTACGGGTGACCAGTGGAGGGTTCTGTTCGCTCACGCCTTCTGCGCCACCTTTTCGCCGAAGATGCCCTTGGGCATTGCTACGAGGAACAGGATCAGCACGACGAAGGCGAACACGTCCTTGTACGTCGAAGAAACGTATGCCGCCGCCAGCACCTCCACCAGCCCCACCACGAGGCCTCCCACCAGGGCACCGGGGATGCTCCCCCAGCCG
>JAJYKO010000328.1 GCA_021788565.1 Chloroflexota bacterium | reverse complement strand
GCACTGTGCTGGTGGCCTACCTGTTGTACAAGCTGGGAATCGACAACCAGTTCAAGATCAGCGTGTTCATGGGCAACGACAACCCATACACGATCATGTGGACCCTTATTGGCGCCAAGCTGTTCTCTCGACCCGACGGGACGACTCCCCTCATCGGTTTCAACTTTTCCAACTCGGTCAACAACGAAACCATCGAGCTTTGCGCCGAGGTTCGCGAGGGCCTCGGCTTCGAGGACGCGGTGCGCTTCGAGCACCACATAACCGAGACCTGGAAGAGCATCGTCCGTCAGCCCTACAATCGCAGGGCCGAGCTCGTCGAGTTAGCGAAGAAGGTGGCCAACATATCCGCCAAGCACGAGGGCGGGGATCCGGACGTAGATCAGAAGCGGGAACACCCCTCGGACATACTCGACTACTTCAGGGACAAAGCCGAGATCGAGGCGGCCGTGGAGATGGATTTGCTGCTGAGGAACTATCTGGACAAGCACGACTCCGTAGTGAGGACCGCCGACGCACTTACGGCGAACGGCATCTCCGTCGTGGCTGCCCGCAACCTGCATCGGTAGCTCAGTGTTGACCCTGCCAACCCGCGGGCGGCCACGGCGGGCCGCCCGCGGGTTGGCAGGGCCGCGGGCCCGCACGGGTCAAAACCATCGCCCCGCAGGACTACCGCTTCTCGGAGAGCATCTCAGGGTACTGCTTCGCCGGACCATCGAGCAGCGGCTCCGGTTTTCCCTCCAGGGAGCGGTCGAAGAACGCAAGCGAGTATGTGTTGACGATGTCGAACCCCCCGCTGCGCGTCGATCGGCCCGATGAGCCCCAACCGCTGCTCGAGCGGAGACCAGTACGGTGCAGAGGTGAAGTTGATGTGGAACATGCCCGGTATCTGCACGTAGTAGCCGCCTCCAGACCGGCTTTCATTGAAGACCGACCGCATGGTAGGTAGCGTCTGGGCTATGTCTGCTTCGGACCAGCCGCCGGACCGCTCTCTTTCGAGCCGCATAGAGGCCGCGTCCCGAGTGATCCACATGCTCGGCTGACGCAGCCCCGCCCCGACTACATCGGACGGCATGGCGGCGTCCATCATCAGAGAAGCCTTTAATCGCGGATCCATGTGAGAGGCTTCGCCCGCGACGATGGCACGCAGCGAGATCCCGAAGACGCCGACGCGCTGCGGGTCGAGGCGCCCTGAGAATTTCGAAGGGTCTCGTCTTTTCGCCTCCTAAACTACGGTCAAGGCAGGGCCCATTATCATCTCCGCGCTACCCATCGTCGTCCCCACCTCTCCCCGTCATCCCCGCTCACGCGGGGATCCATCGCGCACACCTGAAGCGTGGATTCCCGCTCACGCTGGAATGACGGGTACGACGCGGGAATGACGGGTACCAGCACACCCAGATACTCTGAGTGGGAAACCATGTAGATCCCACTTAGGTTTTACGTTAGGCGCGAGTGTGCTCGCCTGTCACGGGCTCGGTAGCTCCCGCAGGACATGAGACTGATTAGTGGCAGAGTTTGTTTCGGGGGAAATGCGGTCAAAAATATAGTATTCCATATGTATGCGCAGTAGTGTAGAATGCTGTTGCAGATCGAGGTCGGCTCTTCGGCAGGTGCCTGTTCTTGCTTCCTCCACGATGGAGATGGGGGACTAGGATGGACGTCTCTCCTGGAAGCACCGAAGGAACTGGCGGTCTGGATGCCCTGGGCATCGAGGAGACGGCTGCCCTCCTCACAGCCACTTTCAGGTTTTTCCCGGACGGGATTGCCTGCATTGGACCAGACCTCGTGATCCGCGCTGCCAACGACTCGTTCGCGGCTATGACGAGACGGACCCTACCGGACATCGTCGGCCACTCGGCAGCGGAAGTGATGCCGACGCAAGCGGGCGACGTGACTCGACTCTTCGAAACGGTCCTTAAGACCGGCGAACCGCGACACCTTCCTGGGTTTCCATTCGTCTTCGAGGGCGGCACTGGCGATAGATGGACCTACTGGGATGTCACGGCCTCACCGGTTCAGGAAAGAGCGGCGGTCCAGACCGGTGTCCTGGTGTTCGTGAGAGATGTGACGAAAGCGAAGCTTGCCGAGACCGCTCTCAGCTCCAGCGAAGAGGGATACAAGTTCCTGGCAGAGAACTCCCCCGATGTGATCTTCCGGTACCGCTTCAAGCCCGAGCCCGGTTTCGAGTACGTGAGCCCGGCCGTTGCCAGCCTCATCGGCTACACGCCTGAAGAGCATTACGCCGATCCGGGACTAGCGCTGAAGACCATCCACCCCGACGACCGGCAGAAGCTGCAGGCATGCATCAGCCGTCCCTCGTCCCAGGAGGCCACGGTAACCATGCGCTGGATGCGCAGGGACGGGAGGATTGTCTGGGTTGAGCAGCACAATGTTCCGTTCTACGACGGAGAGGGCGACGTGGTGGCCATTGAGGGCGTGGCCAGGGAAATCACCGCTGAAAAGGAGGATGAGATCAAGTTAGAGCGACAGGCGGCGGCGTTGGACGCCACGATCAACTCCATCACGGACGGCGTCCTGATCTTCGGCCCGGAAAGCGAGCTCATTCACATCAACCCAGCGGCCCAGCAGATTCTCGGCCATTCTCCTGAGGATCTGGGGAGAATGGCGACACGCAGAAATGTCTGGTCTCGGATCCGCACTTCCGAGGGCGGCAGCCTCCCTTTTGCCGAGAGGGCTGGTGCCCGGGCCCTGGCGGGCGAGACGATAAGGAACGACTCGATGGTCTACGCCCGGGACGGGCGAACAATCTGGCTCTCCGTCGGGGCCGGGCCGATTCGTGACGGCTCCGGCACGCTACTCGGGGCAGTCGTGACCTTCACCGACATCACTGCGCAGCAGGAACTCCAGGAACAGCGAGATGACATTCTGAGAAGCATCTCTCATGATCTGCGAGGTCCGCTCACGGCAATCCTGGGACAGGCCCAGCTTCTCGAGAAGTTGGCCCCGATGTCCGAGCCGCGACAGCCGCTTGAACGGGGAATTCAGGCAATCCTGATGGCCGGCAGGCGGATGAACGCCATGATTCAGGACCTGGTGGATGTCATGCGGCTCGAAAACGGTCAACTCGCTCTGCACCGGCAGCCAGTGAACGTGCCGGACTTCGTCGCGGAGTTGCTGGAGCGATCCATGCAGACGATGCCGGTCCGGCGGGCGAGGGTCGAGATTACCGATGAACTTCCCTTTGCCAACGCGGACCCCGTCTGCCTGGAGCGCATTCTCACCAACCTGCTGTCCAATGCCTTCAAGTACTCGAACCCGGACACACCCGTGCTGCTGCGTGCGGAGGCTGATGATGAGGAGATGACGATCTCCGTAGCGGATCACGGGCCCGGCATAGGTCCTGAGGATCTGCCCAGGATCTTCGAGCGCTACTACAGGGTCAAGACTGCCCAAAGGGCCGAGGGTGTCGGGCTGGGACTGTTCATCGCAAAGGGGCTCGTGGAGGCCCACGGCGGCAGGATCTGGGTGGAGAGCGAGGTTGGAAAGGGGAGTAGGTTCTGCTTCACGCTGCCCGTCCTGACGAACGGCGGGTAGCAAGTCGCCCCGCGGTTGATGAGGGATAACCGATTGATTCGGCTATGGGACCCGGACGGGCCGGCAGGGCCGCCGGCCCCTACAACGGCGAATAACACCGGCCGCCCGCATCCAGGCATATTACCCGATCATCGAATCAATGACCATAATTAGCGCGGAATCCCGCATGGATATGCCGGAGGCACCGCTTGGTCCGCCTTGGCCTCATTCTAGATCGTGTAGGCGGCTTCGCCGTGCTGCGAGGTGTCCAACCCGAGAACCTCTTCCCGCTCCTCGACGCGCAGCCCGACGATTATGTCAATGAACTTCAGGATGAGCCAGGACACCGTGGCGGCGTAAAGCGCGGTGACCACGACCGCGATGACCTGAATGTAGAGTTGATGGGGGTTGCCGAAGATCAGGCCGTTGACTCCCTTGGGGTTGACGGACACGGTGGCGAAGATGCCCGTGGCGATGGCCCCTATGGCACCGCCGACCCCGTGCACGCCGAAGACATCCAGTGCATCGTCGACTCCGAACCGCTCCTTCAGCAGCTGCACCGTCCAGTAGCAGACTACGCCTGCGCACATGCCGATCAAGATCGCGGCCGTGGCGGTGACGTACCCGGCTGCCGGCGTGATGGTGGCCAACCCCGCCACCGCGCCAACGGCCACGCCGAGAACGCTGGGTTGTCGGTGATGCGCCCAACTAACGGTCATCCAGGTCAAAGCTCCCATTGCCGCGGCGGTGTTCGTCACGACGAAGGCGTTCACGGCCACCGCGTTGGCCCCGAGGGCGCTGCCCGCGTTGAAGCCGAACCACCCGAACCAGAGGAGTCCGGCGCCGAGGACGGTCATGGTGGTGTCGTGAGGGTCCATCGGCTCCCGTCCGAAGCCGATGCGGCGGCCGAGCATTAGCGCCGCGACCAGCGCGGAGACGCCGGAGCTCACGTGAACGACGATACCGCCCGCGAAGTCCACGACCCCGAGCGCCTTCAACATCCCGCCCTGCCCCCAAACCCAGTGGGCCACGGGGTCGTACACCAGCGTGGCCCAGAGGAGGCTGAAGAGGACGAAGGCCTTGAATCGCTTTCGCTCCGCGAACGCGCCGGAGATCAGGGCCGGCGTGATAACCGCGAACATCGCCTGATAGATCATGAACGCCTGGTGCGGTATCGTCGGGGCGTAGGTAGGGTTCGGCGCGAAGCCAACGCCATTCAGGCCAACCCAGTCGAGATTCCCGATCAGGCCGTGCCAGTCAGGACCGAAGGCCAGGCTGTAACCGACCAACACCCACTGAACGCTCACTAGGGCCAGCAAGAAGAAGCTGTGCATGAGGGTGGAGAGAACGTTCTTGCGTCGTACGAGGCCGCCGTAGAAGAAACCGAGGGCGGGGGTCATCAGCATCACCAGTGATGCCGAGAACAGGACCCACGCGGTATCTCCGGCGCTTATCTTATCCATTGCGGATTCTCCCAGAGTAGCTAAGTGTTCAGATTATGGTCGCGATTCGGAGTCGTGACGGCAATGGGCAGATTGCACACAGTTGGGCAACGCATCCTTGTGCAGTTCGCGCCGGGCTGCCTCGAGGCCCTGCTCAGCCACCCAGGTTGGCCGCCAACGCCGCTCGCGCGGCGTGGTAGCCGCACATACCGTGCACTCCGCCGCCTGGCGGCGTTGAGGAGGAACAGAGATAGAGTCCAGACACCGGAGTCGAGTACGGGACCAGCCGCGGAACGGGCCTGGTGAACAGCTGGGTGAGGTCCTGAACCCCGCCGTTAATATCGCCGCCGACGTAGTTGGGGTTGTATCGCTCCAGGGAATCGGGCGACATCACGCTACGGGCGAGGATCAGGTCTCGAAAGCCCGGGGCGAAACGTTCGACCTGGTCCTCTATGCGGATAGTCATGTCGAAGGTGGATCCGCTGGGCACGTGGCAGTAGGCCCAGGCGGTGTGTTTCCCCTCCGGTGCCCGCGTGGGGTCGAACAGGCTCGCCTGCACGAGAATCACGAACGGCCTCTCGGGGTGATCACTCCTCGACACGGCGCGCTCGGAAGCGGCGATCTCTGCTAGCGAGCCGCCAAGGTGTATGGTCGCCGCCCGCCGGCACTCTGATGCTGTCCACGGGATCGGGCCGCTTAGCGCCCAATCCAGCTTGAATACGCCCGGGCCATACCTGTAGTGCTCCAGGGCGCGCCTGTACCGAACCGGGAGCCGTTCTGCCGCCAGACTCAGCAGCTGCCTTGGCGTTACGTCCATCAGAACCAAATCATGGGGCGGAAGCTCGTCGAGTGAGGTCACGGACGTTCCCGTGGAGATGCTGCCTCCCATGGAGCGGAAGCAGGCTGCCAGGGCCTCGGAGATCTGCCGGCTCCCACCTCGCGGTATCGGCCACCCCACGGAATGAGCCGCAAGGTCGAGCACCAGGCCGACCGCCGCCGAAGCAGGCTTCTCCAGGGGCAGCATCGAGTGAGCTGACAGTCCCCCGAAGAGGGCCCGGGCACGCTCCCCCCGGAACCAGCTCCCCGCGAGGGCAACAGCCGAGCGCAAAGCGAGTAGGCCGAAGCGCGCCAGTGCCACTGGGTGGCTGGGCAGTGCCGCCGGTCCCAGCAGCTGTGGTACGAGCTTCCTCCAGTCCGCTACAAACGGGGCGACTAGCGAGCGGTACCGCTCCGCGTCGACGGCGAGATTCTCGCCAGTGAGCCACACCGAACGCTCCAGAACTGCCGCGGTGCCGTCGTCGAATGGGTGAGCCAGCGGCGCCGGAGAGTGCACCCACTGCAACCCATATTCGGCGAGGGGGAGGGAGCGGAAGAATGGAGAGGCGACGGCCAGGGGGTGCACTGCCGAGCACACGTCATGGATGAAGCCCGGCAGGGTCAGTTCCGCGGAGCGCGCACCTCCACCCACCGTGTCCCTACCCTCCAGCAAAAGGACGGAGCGGCCCGCTCGGGCCAGCG
>JAJYKO010000327.1 GCA_021788565.1 Chloroflexota bacterium | reverse complement strand
TGGGGCCTCTGCCGTATGCATCAGAATGGCCTGCACGACCTCGTGAGGAAGCCCGACCTCCAGAGCGACGTGCGCGGCGTAGAACGCATGTTGATAGGCACCACCCAGCTCCGAGGCGACGACGCCCCCCGGGCCCGGCTCGTACTCGACGAGCTTGCTGGCATCCTGGAGAATGGCCGCGGCCAGAAGGTGATCGCGGTTGATGCGAGTGCCGTGGAAGCGCTCCAGCACTTCAGCGACGCGCAGGGCCATCTGGACCACCGATCGGTTGTGGGGGATATGCGGATAGCTCAGCTTGGGGCTAACAGGAACCTGGGCCACGTCGTCGAACTTGGACTCCTGCCACAACCGTTGCCAGACGGCTATGACCTTTTCGCGCAGGCTCGCATCAGCGATCTCCATCACCTCGGGGAAAATGGACACTACGTCCAGCTGTTCGTTCACTGTTTTTCATCCTCCCTCGAGGGTTTACCCTCTGCGAGCTATGTTAAAGATTGCTTTTCAATGTACCAGGTGCATTATTGCCCAGGATCATCTTACGTTGGCAGAACGCGTGCCACAAAGTGGCTCCCGGCGTGGTTCACGTACCTTGTCCTCCATCCGATCGAAGCCCTGGACGGCGCCGCCCTTACCGATGCCGGCCGCGCGATGTCCAGAAGGCGCAGTTGTGCTGGAGGAGAAATGCGATCTTGTGAGATGACGTTGCAGCAGGGATAGAAGCGCTGGATTGTTACGGTGCCAGAATCGTCACGGCCGGGAAGAAGCGCCGGTAGTAGTGGGGATCGCGGGTGAGCAACCGGTCGGCCTGTGCCGCTGCGTGCCCTCCCACGAGGAAGTCAGGGAGGATATGTTGTCGCCACGAGAGTGGAGTGCCACAACTCGGGCACAGCACCTCCGTGGTTTGCCCGCACCGTGGGCACTGGAGCTCTGCTCCTCGATTGCGGGCGTAGCGCCTCCACGCTGTGGCCGCCAGTAAGAGGGCATCGGCCGAGAAGCCGTCCACCTGGATGTGAAGGGCTCGGATGAAACGGGTAAGCTCGTCCCTGTCCGTGAAGTTCGCCCCCAGTTCGGCGTAGACTGCCGGACAAACTGCCAGCGAGCCGAGGCTCAGGGCTTCGGCGATGGCAGTTCGGGCGGATGCCGCGGCCGAGGAATCCCCGGCTAGGAGATCGAGGAGGACGTTGGTATCTACGGCCGTTCTCACGCGCCATCCTCGTCGCGTACACGCTCGCCGCGCATCATCTCCATCGTCTCATCCACGGAATCGCCCACGAGCTTTCCGCGCAATCGTCCCTCCCACTCGGCGAGGGCTTCCACAGGGGGGCGTTTCCGCATCACCACCCGGCCTTCTTCCATATCGAAATCGACTTCTGTCCCCGGCTCGATGCCGAGAGCGTCGCGCACGCTCTTGGGCAGGGTCACCTGGCCCTTGCTCGTCACTGTTGCCACTGTGGACTCCTTACTGGCTGATTCCTACTATCAGTGTACTACCCCATGAGTAGTGCGACAATAGCATTACGATTTTCGATGCCAGCGGCCCGTATTCGAGCACCAACCAGCGCGGTTTCATGAACTTCAGGTGGGAGAAGGCTGTCGAGAACCAGCTTGCACAGGTCCACGAAGAAAGGGGCCGGCGGAGAAGCCGGCCCCGGGTAGTAGAGCGATGACGCTTATGCCCCGCCCTCGGTGGGGGGAGTCTGGGGCTTCATCTTGGCCTTGAGCTCCTCGAGCTGCTTGTCCACGTCGCTGCCCTTCTCCAGGGCCGCGAACTTGTCCTCCAGGGTGTCGGTGTCCAGCTCGGCCGAGGCCTTGGCCATGGCCTCCTTCTCCTCTACCTTGTCCTCCATCCGGTCGAAGCCCTGCATGGCGCCGCTCTTGCCGATGCCCGCCATGGTGTCGTGGATCTTCTGCTCCGCCTCGGCCCGACGACTCCGCGCGATCAGGAGGTCCTTCTTGCGCTCGGCCTCCTCGATCTTGGCCTCCAGTTTCTCCAGGGCGCTCTTCAGCACCTCCACCTGCTGCTTCTGCTCGTCGTACTGAGTCTTGAAGCCGTCGGCGATCTGCTGGTAGCTGTTGTGCCGCTGCAGAGCCTCCTTGGCCAGGTCATCGGCGCCCTTGCTCACCGCAAGCTCGGCCTTCTTCTGCCAGTCGTCCGCCTGCTCCTGGTTCTGCAGGTAGCGTGTGTACAGCTTCTGCTCGTCGGCGATGGACGCCGCCACCTGCGTCTTCACCTGGATCAGCTGGTTCTGCATGTCCAGGAGGTACTGCTTGATCATCTTCTCGGGGTCTTCCGACTTGTCCAGCAGGTCGTTGATGTTCGCCCGAACCAGGGTGGTCACTCTCTCCAGTAGACTCACGGTAGTCTCTCCCTTTCTTTTAGTATCTATTAGTATCTATCAGCTGTCAGCTTGTTGTTTCGTTTCAGACTCGGTGTCGACAACGGGCTGGCCGTTGGAAGGCTCGGCCGTCCCAACTCCAAGGCCCGGCAGCTTCGACATCAGTTCGCCCACCTTTACTCCAGCGAGTGTCTCGAAGAGCGCGGGCACCTGCGCGATCATCTTCGCCATGTCCCCGGTGAGCTGGCTCGCTCCCAGCCCGTTGTGGCCGTCTCCGGTGGAGACGATGGTGATCTTGTCCACCTTGGACAGCGGTTCTGCCATGGCTCGCACTACCTCGGGGAAACCCGTCAGCAGCTTGTCCAGCACGGCCGCCTGATTGTACTGGTGGAAGGCCGCCGCCTTCACGGTCATCGCCTGAGCCTCCGCCTCGCCCTTGGCCTTGATGACCTCGGCCTCGGCGAAGCCCTGCGCCCTGATCGCGTCGGCCAGACCGCTGGCTTCCACTGAGCGCTTCTGCCGCTCGGCCTCGGCGAGTGCCTCGATCTTCTGGCGCTCGATCTCGGCCGGTTTCAGGACGGTGGCGATCAGCTCCTTCTCGCGGCGGGCGATCTCGGCATCCTGAACTTTGACCTGCTCGATCTTCTCCACCTGCTGGACCTTGACCTGCTCTGTCATCACCTGCTGCTGCATGACGTTAGTCTGGATCTCATAGGCCTTGTCAGCTTGGGCCTGGGCCTTCTTCACGGATGCGTCGTAGTCGGCCTTCTTGAGATCCATGTCCCTGGTAGCCTGAGCCTGATTGGCCAGCGATGACGTTTCGGCGATCACCCGCTCCTGATCGGCCGCGGCCTTGGCTATTGCCGCCTCCCGCATCGCGTTGGCTCGCCGGATGGCGGTGTCCCGCTCCGCCTCTGCCGCGGCCACATCGGCGTCCCGCTTGATCCTGGCGACGTCCGGCCGGCCCATGTTGGCGATGTACTCGTTCTTGTCGCGCACCTCCTTGATCGTGAATGAAACCACCTCGAGGCCCATCTTGGAGAGGTCCTCGGCGCAGGTGCTGCGCATCTTGCCGCCGACCATCTCCGGCTCCTTGACGATCTGCTCCACGGTGAGCTGCCCCACGATCCCCCGCAGGTGTCCCTCCATCACCAGCCGAATTAGCCCCTCTCGGGCAACCGGAGCCTTGCTCAGGAACTGCTCCGCCGAGGTCTGGATGCTCTCCGGGTCCGATTTCACCTTGATCTGCGCCACGGCCTCCACGGTCACCGCCACTCCCTGCTGGGTGTACAGGTCCTGCTGCGGAGCCACGTCGAAGCTCATTAACTCCAGACTCAAGTCCTGGCAGCTCTGCACCATGGGCAGCACCACCGCACCACCCCCCTGTACGATCCTGGTGCCGCCGAAGCCGTAGACGATCAACGCCTGGTTCGGACCGACCTTTCGGAACATCCGCGCCGCGATCACAAAGATCAGCAGGATAACCAGGACGGCCAGGGCCGCGATGATGAGTACGCCACCAATGTTCATGCTTGCTCTCCTCCATTCCTATTCAGGACTGAGTGCTGAGTGCTGGGGACTGAGTGGTCATGAGTGATGAGTTGATCGGTTGGATCTGGCTCTTGCCCACGATCTCCCCTCAGTACTCAGTCCACAGTCCTCGAACCTACCCTTTCGCGATGAAGCTGTTCCATGGCTCTACATAGGCGATTCCACGCTCGTATCGGACGATGACCACCTCCGTGCCATGTGCTATCGGCTTGCCGTCGGCACTCCGAGCGCCGTCGCTGTGGCGGCTGCCACCCTGGGTATAGATGATTTCCCCGATCTGGCCCGGCTCTATGTGCATAGTTACCGTGGCCAAGGTCCCAACGATCTGGTAATCGGAGGGGTTCAGGAAGCGCTGGCCGGGAAGCAGAATGCGCACAAGGAAGAAGAATATCACCGCACCGCCTGCGAGCCCCACAAGGGTGGCCACGGCCACGCTAACGATCCCCAGCACTCCCGCATATACCCGGAGAATGTACCCCGCGCCGCCGAACCACGTCAGGAACGCCATAATCGTGCTGACGTTGATGGGCGAGACGTGCGTGGCCGCAGCATGGCCGTGCGCGACTGAGACGTGTGCGCCCCCATCGTTTGCCGTGGCTTCACCATCCCCATCGATACTCGCCTCGGCTTCCCCGACGTGATGCATATCGCCCAGGTGGGTTGCATCCGCGTGGCCGTGGTCGAGCCCCGGTGTGTGCAGAGTGTCATGAGTCAGGCCGAGAAAAAGCGACGCCACCACGAAAAGCAATCCCACGGCGAAACAGATCAGGTAGAAGGCCGCCAGGGCATCCGGAATCGGAAACACGTTACATCACCTCCCCGACGAAGGCATCAGCATTGAGTCGTACGTTCCTATCGACAATCGACCGATCACGCAACACCCAGCCGCTGCTTCAGCTCCATGAGCTGCCGATCCAGCTGGTCCTCCCGCTCCAAGGCTGCCATTTTCTCGGCCACGTCGTCTCGCTCCAGCTCAGCGAAGGCCGCCAACCCGGCGCGCTCTTCTCGTGCCCGCTCTTCCTGAAGCTTCAAACGTCGCAGGGTACGCTCAAGACGGCTCGTGTCCACAACTGGCGCGATGGTCGAAGGGCGAGCCAGCGCCCGAATCTCGAGGTCCATAAGACGCGCCTTCATGCCTTCCACGTACTCCCTCTGTTGCAGATACTGAATACGCAGGCCGGCAGCCCTGGATGCGTGGGAAGCAGCGCGCTCCAAGGCGCTCCTCGTCAGGTCGTCAGCCGCTTTGCCGGCTGCCATCTCAGCCCGCTTTCGCCATCGATCTGCCTCTCGGTCTTCGTCAGCCTGGCGTTGATATAGTCGCTGTTCATCGGCCATTGAGGCCGCGAGCAGCCGTCTTAGCTCGATCAGTCGTGAGCGGACATCCTGTATGTTCTGATTGGGCATGGCCTCGTTCCTCTCTATCGCGCTGACTCCTCCTGCCGGAGTGTCTCCACGACCCTATCCAGGGCGGGAGGAGGCAGCTCCAGCAACCGATCAAGCAGTGCCACGAACTGCTCCGGAGTCTGGGTTCTGGAGAGCTTGAACATCACGTGCGCCAGAAACGGCTCGTCCCTCAGGGACTCGGCCTGGGTGGCGAACCAGCCCCGCAACCCGGGGGCTTCTGCCAGTAGGTCAGTTTGCAGCGACACCTCGAATCCCTCAAGATCGCCCACCAGGTAGCCTGGCAACACCTTGAAGAAGCGGGCCAGCAGGTCGCGCGTGCGCGCCGTCATGTGGACTCTAGCGCCACTCTCGAGCTGGCAGAGGTACGGATGGCTGATGGCCTCTCCCAACTCGCTATGCATAGCGCGAACGACCTCGGCCTTGGTCATTGACCTCCCAAGGCCCCGGTGAAAGCCCTCCACGGATCTCAGATGTCGAAGCTTCTCGGCCAACTTCATCGGCGTTCCCATGTTGCAAATTGCAATGAGCAATATAGCAGATTGCAACATAGGTGTCAATAGGTCTAGCTCCGGAAATCAGGGGCTTGCGCAGCGGCTCTGGAACGCTATCGAATCTAAAGGGGACGAAAGGTCCTCTTATGATTGGCCGGCGGTGGGATAGGGATCGGCCGGCATGACCCAGACGTGGGTGCGAACCGCGAAGAAATGTGCTGTCTGCTATCATTCCTATCCAAGCCGACGGTCTCAGGGACAAGGCTCTCAGTCAGGAGTCGGCACATAACTACTGGATCGCTGTTTGCTCGTGGAGGTGGCTATGAAGCTGGCCGAAGGGATAGAGGCACTGGAACTGACAAGCGACTTCGCGGGACGCAGGATGACCATATACCCTGTGCTGTTTACCGATCATGAGGGTCCCACACTGGTCGACACGGGCATGCCCGGGCAGCTCAGCGCGCTACTGGCCGCCATCGAGGCCGCGGGGGTTCCGCCCACGACCCTGCGCAGGATCATCCTCACTCACCAGGACATCGATCACATCGGCAACGCCAGCGAGCTCCGCGAAGCCTTCGCGGCCGATGTCCTTGCCCATGAGGCCGATACCCCCTACATCCAGGGCGAGAAGCCGCTGATCAAGCTGGACCCGTCGCGTTTAGAAGCGATGCTGGCCTCCCTGCCAGAGGCGGCGTGGGAGCGCACCCGCGCCATCTTTTCCTCCCCTCC
>JAJYKO010000326.1 GCA_021788565.1 Chloroflexota bacterium | reverse complement strand
CGGCGATTACACAATCGAGATGCACCTGTACGACCCTGTGACGCTCAAGGAGTTGTCCGTTGCGACCACCAGCCAGCACACGCCCATTGGGACCGTGTTGCCACTGGGCAAGGTTACCGTGAAGCCCGGCACCGGGCTCTCTACTCCGTCGGCTGGCCTCCCCCAGTCCACGTGGGAGTTTGGATCCGCCGATATTGGCTTGCTGAGTTCTAAGGTGAGCCAGAATAGTGCTGTACCCGGTGACCAGATAGAGGTCACGGCGCAATGGGAGGTCCCGCAGCTCGTAGGATCCGATTACTCTGTACGGCTTGCCCTGCTCGACTCCGCGGGCAAGCTCCTTGGCGAGCAAAGGCTGCCAATTTCTGCCTACCCATCCTCGAAATGGCAGGCCGGCGAGGAGGTCACATCGAAGTACTGGTTTACCTTGCCGGTCAACCTCGACAGAGCACGCTACTGGGTGGCTTTGGCTCCAGTTGCCCCTGGGGCTGACTCTGTCTCTGCCCTGCGGTTCGCGGAGCTCTCGGCGATCGACGTGGAGACACCGGACGCCAAATACGAGCTGCCCTCCATGCAGAATACCGTTGGAGACGTGATCGGGGACAGAGCCGACCTGGCGGGCTTCGACCTGTCCGCCACGAAGGTCAAGCCCGGCGACACCCTGCACCTGACTCTGGTGTGGAAGGCTTTGGACAGGTTTGATCGCAGCTATAAGGTGTTCACCCACGTGATTAACGATCAGAACGTATTTGCTGGTCAGCGGGACGCCGTGCCAGTCGGAGACACGAGGCCCACCACAACCTGGCGCCGTGGTGAAGTGCTCGTGGACAAGTACGACATCCCGATAGCACCCGACGCCAAGCCTGGCAGTTACCGACTCACCGTAGGCATGTACGCGCAGGACGGCGGGGCGCGGCTGCAGATCACCAATGCCACCGGAGATTCGCTCGGAAACTCGGTGAGCCTAGCGACGGTGGAGGTGGCGCCATGAGCGAGCAGCCGTGGGCCACTCCGGTCGAACGCGGTAGCCCTGCGCGTCGCATCGCACTGATTGCTTTGCTCGCGGGAACTGCCCTTGGCATTGGCATAGCCTTCGCCTCGCCCTTGATGGCCGTGATGGGGCTATTCGGTCTCGCGGTCGCGGTTGCGATCTTCATGTCGCCAGAGCTCGGGGTGCTCGGCTTCGTGGCCGTGTCTAATCTGCTGCCATTCGCGGTCATTCCGGTTCGCTTCGGGCTCAGCCTCACGCTAGTGGATGCCACCCTGACCACCCTTCTCCTGGCATGGCTCTACTGGGCGATCCAGCGCGGCCGGCCTGTCGTGGGGAGTGCGCTGAATTTCCCGATCATGATCTACATGGGGCTCGCACTGGCGTCATTTGTTCTGGGTTTGACCTACTCTATCTCGCCCGATAGACTTCGGCTCTTTCTTAAGAGCCTGAACAGTATCATTTTCTTCTTCTCGGTGTTGAACTGCGTCCGAACGGTAACTCAGCTGCGTAGAGCCATCGTGGCGCTTTTGTTGTGCGGC
This sequence comes from Chloroflexota bacterium, assembly GCA_021788565.1. The sequence goes on along the minus strand of JAJYKO010000326.1, from coordinate 4,987 downwards.
GCTGGAGCCGCTCTCATCGCCGTAGTGTTCCAATATCTTCCTTCAGACACCACCATCCGGATCCTCTCGGCGTTGGGCCCTCTCGGTTACCCCACTGGCGCGGACGTACTTAGGCCAATCGCGGATACGAACATCTTGCGAGCAATTGGGACCTCCGTGGACCCCAACGTCCTCGGCGGGCTGCTAATGCTGACTTCCAGTCTCTTTGTCGGACAGCTTCTCTCCGCAGCCCCAGTGATATCCCGTAAGGCACTGTTTCCCATGATGGTGGTGGTGCTGGCAGCGCTTATTCTCACCGGCTCACGCAGCGCCTTCGGGGGGGCCGTTGTCGGGGCAGTGGTTGTGGGAACCTTCCGCGACCGGAGGCTATTGCTGGTTCTAGCCGCCGGAGTAGTGACGCTTTTCTTCCTGCCAAGGGACTGGGAGTTCGTCAGCCGGCTGTTCGCCGGCATATCTTTCCAGGACCGCGCGTCTCAGATGAGGCTTGGCGAGTATAAGGATGCCCTCAATCTGATCGCTATGTATCCATGGTTCGGAATTGGCTTCGGAGATCCACCCTCTATTGATCTCTACCTGGGCGTCTCGAGCATGTACCTGATGATCGGACAGGAGATGGGCCTGCTTGGTCTGGCATCGTTCATTGCGATCCTGGGAGTGCTGGCCTGGCAGCTACTCGCCGGGCTCCATGAGGTGAAGGAGGAGTTGACGAAGGGGATGCTGCTCAGCTTGACAGCTGCCGTGACAGCAGCCGCGGCGGCAGGTCTTCTCGATCACTACTTCGTCAATATCGTGTTTCCGCACATGATAGCCGTCTTCTGGTTGTACGCCGGCCTTGCCACGGTGGCGGCCCGACTCGCACGAGCGCCGTAACGTCAGGACGGCGATGCCAAGGGGTGGGAAGAGACCTGGGGAATACTCCGCGTGGGGAGGGGGAGCGACGCTGCGCCGACTCGTCTCACTTCCTGGCGAGCCGCCGCGTCGCTCCCCCCTCTTATCGCACTCTACTTCAGGATATCGGGCACCTTCAGGACAGCTCCCGTGGCGGCCGATGTGACTAGCGCGGCATAGCGCGCCAGATAGCCAGTGGTTACCTTCGGCTTTGGGCGCTTCCAATCGGACAGCCGCCGCTGTATCTCCTGGTCGGAGAGCCTCACATCCAACTTGTTGTTGGGTATATCGATGTCGATGATGTCGCCGGTCTGAATGATCGCGATGGGACCGCCCTCGGCTGCTTCTGGGGAGATGTGGCCGATCGCCGCACCTCGGCTAGCGCCAGAGAACCGGCCGTCGGTGATCAACGCGACATCCTTGTCCAGTCCCATTCCCGCGATTGTCGCGGTGGGCAACAACATCTCCCGCATTCCAGGTCCGCCCTTGGGCCCTTCGTAGCGGATGACGACCACATCACCCTTCTGGAGCTTGCGAGCCATCATGTCCGCGAATGCCGCATTTTCGGAGTCATACACCTTGGCGACGCCCGAGCGCTTGAGCATCTCCGGGGCCACCGCTGACTGCTTCACGACCGCTCCTTTTGGGGCGATGTTCCCGTACAGGACGGCGAGACCGCCCTCGTCGTGGTAAGGTTCCTCGACGGACTTGATGACATCGCGATTCAGAATGGCTGCCTCGTCCAGGTTCTCCCCCACGGTCTTGCCTGTTACAGTGATGCAGCTCTTATCGATCAAGCCCTTCTTGGTAAGCTCCTTCAGCACTGCCTGAACCCCACCGGCTTCATCCAGATCGACGAGATAGTGCTTGCCACCGGGGCTCATCGAGCAGATGTATGGAGTCATCTTGCTTATGCGGTCGAAGGTCTTCAGATCCAGCTCAACCCCTGCCTCGTACGCAATTGCCGGCAGATGAAGCGCGGTGTTGGTGGAGCCACCAAAAGCCATGTCAGCGGCAACCGCGTTGTGGAAGGCCGCCTGGGTCATGATGTCCCGGGGCTTTATGTCTTTTGCCAACAGCTCCATGACCCGTGCTCCTGCACGCTTCGCCAGCCGGATCCTCGCCGCGTCGACGGCTGGGATGGTCCCATTGCCAGGCAGGGCCATCCCCAGTGCCTCCGCCATGCAGTTCATGGTATTGGCGGTAAACATGCCGGCGCATGAGCCACAACCAGGGCATCCGCCGTCCTCCAGACCCGCCATATCGTCTGCACTCACCGCGCCGGCAAGATACTTGCCCGTGACCTCAAAGACGGTGGAGACGTCCGCTCTGACGCCGCGTATCCTCCCTGGAAGCATCGGGCCGCCGCTTATCATGATGGCAGGAATGTTCAGCCTGGCCGCCGCCATCAGCATGCCTGGGGTGATCTTGTCGCAGTTAGTCACAAGCACCAGGGCGTCGAACTGGTGCCCAACAGTCATGGCCTCTATAGAGTCCGCGATAAGCTCGCGGCTTGGTAGTGGGTAGTTCATGCCATCATGCCCCATCGCGATCCCGTCGTCGATACCGATGGAGGGAAACTCGATGGGGGTGCCACCAGCGGACCGGATGCCATCCTTCACTGCTCGCGCGATGCTGTCGAGGTGAAAATGACCGGGAACTATCTCGTTCTGGGAGTTGACCACCCCGATGAGGGGTCTGTCGAGCTCCTCAGGGGTGTAGCCCATCGCGTAGAACAGTGAACGGTGTGCCGCCCGCGCGGGACCTTTGGTGACCTCATGACTTCTCAAGTTGGATCCTCCCACTAGTTAATTGGCTTTGCCGATTCGAGCGTCGCTGTCACTATCAACCGTCGAGAGTACTGGTGCTCAGCCTGGATCCAATCGCCGGCACAGGTAATCAGCGTCGCGGTGGCGTTCGGTGTTGAGCGCATCACGCTCGTGTCCGTGGGGAGCACGAGCCTTACCCGAGTGACTTTATAGGTGAACAGGGTATCCCCAGTATATATCTCGACCTTGTCGCCTAACCCAATCTTGTACAGGTTCAGAAAAACGTTCCCCAGGGTTTGGCTGGTGACGTGCCCCGCGAAGATCGCGTTTCCATTTTGACCGGCCATTGCGGAAGTACGGTAATGGCCGACTATAAACGGAATCGTCTGCCAAATCAACTCACCGTTCACCATAGCTGTACCGATTTCCTGCACCTTAGAGTCTACGCCAATGCTTGGAATTGCTATCCGAACCGGGACTCCAGCAGGAAGGGGAGTGGCCGTGGGAACGGGCGTCATCGTGGGCGTGGCGGTCGCGGCAGGAGTAGTGGGCACTGCTGTGGCTGTGGGAGGCGGTGGCACGGTAGGCGCGGCCGCCGGCCCCGCCGTAGCGTTGGCCAGAACCACGGGACGGGGCAGCGACATGGCCGCGCGGGAAGGGTCAGTGAAATAGGCGAAGCCGGCGAGAAACAGACTAGCCGCGCCGGCTAACAAAAACAGGTCTCCGATCAAGCGGGGCCAATTCCTACGAGAGCCGCGCCGCGAAGATTCCTGCCTATCTGGTCGGGGTTCCATTAACTACCTCTGTGCATCGAGCTACCTGTTGCCCGCGCACATCGGCGCCCAGGGGCGAGAATCCGACGGGCCCGGCAGGGCAAGACCGGCAGCCTCTTGAATCGCTGCACGCAGGTCCCGAAGGGCTATTCGCCCTCCTTCACAGCGTAGTCGTCCACAACGTCAACCACACCGAGCCGCCGGAGGCCAAAATCCCGCTGCAACGTCTCGCTCATAAGTTGCAGCAACTGTTCCATCTTCTGCTCCACGAGGTTCTCGACCTCGAGAGCCGTGGCGACGCGCTGCTGGCTGGCCTTGTCCATCGCGGCCTTGACTCGCATAAGGAACAGGCCGATGTCGAATGGCTTGGTGATGTAGTCGAAGCATCCCATTCGCCAGCCCTTGAGCTGGTCCGTGTAGCTGCTGAGGGCCGTTAGAAAGATGATGGGGGTGTTGCGCGTCTCCTCCTCACACAACATTCTGCTGGCGACTTCCCAGCCGTCCATAACGGGCATCAATATATCGAGAATCACGAGATCGAAGGGCTTCTGCCTGATCTCGCGAATGGCTTCCTCGCCATTGTGGGCCATCTCGACCTGGTAGCCCTCGTCCGCCAACAGCGTCCCGACCATCTGGCGGATAGCTTCGTCGTCGTCCACTACCAGTATGGATCTCTGTTCTTCTTCCAAGGCTGCATCCCCCTGTCGAGCCCCACAGGGCTTCGATGTTCTGATAATAACATTCCGACAGAGTGCAGGCAAGAAAGACCCGATGAGCAAGCGAGGAGCCCGCCACTGGCGCGGCGGGCGATGGCGGGCTCCTTCACTTGAGGGCCAGATACAATTATTGGGGCAGCTTGCCCTTGATGATGTTGTAGGAAGGACGCGGCGTCCCATCTGGGTCGGTCAGTGACCAGTAGAACTGCTCGTCGTTGACCGTCCAATGAGGGTCGGAGATGTAGATGGTGCTCATCAGCCCGATCCAGTCGGACCAGTTCTTCTGTGCGTACTGGTACGCTCCCACTATGTAGTCGCCCTTCTGCTGCTCGGTGACGGCATGCCATGCATATGGGGAACCGGGACGGTTGTCCGTGGTCCAGCCCATTTCCAAAACGGCGACCTGCTTCTTCTCGTCCCCGTACTTCACCATTATCTGTCGCATGTCCTCCACATGTCTGAAGCAGAAGAAGCGCTGTCCTCCGTAGTCCTTGTTGCTGGCCACTTCGGCTGGGCTCATTTCGGGAGGAGCCTTATACCCGGGGGCGTTCACCCCGAGCACGTCGAAATAGTCCTTTGCGCCAGCCTGGTACATCTCATCCAGGTAGAGGTCGTCCGGACGTGCATCCGGAGAGACTGTGCCAGTGGGTGACAGCCCCGCACTGATGATCACGGAGCTAGGGTCTGCCTTCTTGGCGGCCAAGTAGGCAACCTTCAGCATTTGGACGTACTCCGCTGCGTTTGGCGGCCTTCCTCCCCACTCCCTGGCGAGGTTGGGCTCGTTCCAGATCTCGAAAGCGTCGATGTGACCGTTGGGCGAACCGGTCTTGTAGCGGCTGAC
>JAJYKO010000325.1 GCA_021788565.1 Chloroflexota bacterium | reverse complement strand
CCGCCCCTGTTTGGCCGCGAAGGCTCGCCAGTTCGTCGGGCATATCTGCCTCCTGCCAGTGGCCGGCCTGGATCCCCACGTGGAACTGGGGCCGCGGAGGCGCCGGCGCAGGAGCAGGCGCTGGGGTTGGAGCGGCGCTCTTCGGAGACGGTGGTGCGGCCAGGCTCGACGTCGTCGCGGGGGCCGCGAGCTGGATAGGCGTGCCAGTGGGAGCAGGCCGCCCGCCGTCGCGGCCACCTCGGGAGCTCTCCACTACTTTGTCGCGTGCAAGGGTCGAATCGACCGCGTCGGACTGCGTCGCCACAGGAATGTCGTGGCCTGTGCCTGCGGAGACCGCCATATCGGGCGCAGCCCAAGCCAGGGTTTTGCCCTGGGGGCTGATGAAAAGAGCCGCGGTGAGCAACGTAACGCCAAATGCCACAGAGAAGTGGGTGAAGAGTGATTCGCGCAGGAGATACTTCTGCACGGGGTTGGAACCTCCGGATCTCTGTTGTTGTAGCAGCGCTGGCGGTAACCATGATCTCGTGCGAAAATGGCCGCACGATCCTACTGCGCGGATTCCGGGTAGGTTGGCCGCCGGCCGGGGCATGGAGATAGAGAGAGGTTGCCAGGGCACGGCCGGCTATGGATGTGTGAATACCGCCGCTGGAAAACTTGTAAGTCCGCAGGAGCTCTCGAAACGAGATGTGCTGACAGCTACGTCAGCATAGCAGAATGTACGCGCAGCAAGAATAGAGAAACAGGCCTATTTGAGTCGACGTAGCGATCTATGCCCGTAGATGAGGGAATGGGCACCTGGTTGGAGAAGAACAGGTGCATCTTGACAGCCCACGGGCTCGCTACAGGAGGAGGAGAGGGTGATCGATCGACTGGAGACTGCCTACTACCGGCTGCCGCTGCCTGCCTCGGGAGATGCCGGGCACGGAGCAATCGATACGGAGGAGTTGATTACTCTGAAGCTACACGCCAGCGGGCTCGTGGGGCACGGCTACGCTTACACTATTGGCAGGGGCGGACGTGCCGTCCAGTCGCTGCTGGAAAACGAGGTCGCCGAGATTCTGGTGGGACAGGACGAGGCCCGAGTGGAGGAGCTCTGGAGACTGATGTGGCAGCGGCTCCTCTACGTCGGACGCGGCGGTCTCGCCAGCTTTGCCATAGCGGCGGCTGACATCGCCCTGTGGGATCTGCGTGGATTGAGAGACGGCAAGCCGCTGTACGCCCTGGCTGGGGGGACTGCCAGGGAGATCCCCGCCTACGGCAGCGGCGTGGACCTGCCCAAGCCGACGAACGATCTGCTGAAGCAGGTGGAGAGCTTCCTTGAGCGTGGTTTCAGGGGCGTCAAGGTGAAGGTGGGCCGGCCTGATCCCCGCGAGGACGAGGAGCGAGTGGCCGCGGTGCGCCGCCTTATCGGCGGGAGTATCGACCTGATGGTAGACGCAAACATGTCCTGGACCGCCGGCGAGGCGCTGGAGAGGGCAAAGCGGTTGGAGCAGCATCACGTTTTCTGGCTGGAGGAGCCGGCCATCCCGGAGGACGTTTCTGGCCACGCCATGCTGGTGAGGGAGCTCGACACCCCGATTGCGGTTGGGGAAAGCCTGCACTCACCCCACGAATTCCGGCGGTATGTGGCGGAAGGCGCGGTTGAGGTTGTGCAGATCGACCCGGTGACCAACGGGGGGATCACGAGCTCTTTGAACGCATTGGCCATGGCAGACGAGGCGGGGCTGGCGACCAGCAGCCACTACACGGACGAGCTGAGTGCGCACCTTCTGTGTGCCAGCCGGAAGCCTGTCTACCTGGAGAAGCATGCCTTCGCCCTGGATCGCTACCTGGAGGAACCGCAGACAGTGGCGAATGGACGGGTAAGGCCGAGTGAAGCTCCGGGTACCGGGCTGCGCTTCGACGAGCGCGCCCTGGCTCAGTACAGAGGATAGCTGCCCTATCCCGCGGAGAGGTTCCTCCGCAGGGTCAGCCCAGTGACGAGGAAGAGTGCGGCGCCGAAGCCGAGGAGAGCCCAGAACTCCCATGCCACATTGGTGCCGCCTCGCAGCATGGTATCCTGCAGCAGCCTAATGCCGTAAGTAACAGGCAACAGGTATCCCACCCACTGTACCGGCTGGGAGAACTGGTCCAGCGGCAGCACGAATCCGCTCAGAAACACCGATGCCAGCAACACGAGCATGGAGAGCTGCACTGCCTGCCGCTCCGAGTCGGACACGGTAGAGATCAGCAAGCCCACTCCCAGGGAGGCGAAGGTTAGGAGCGCCAGTACCGTGGCGAACACTGAGGTGCGGCCGAGCATCGGCACTCCCAGGAACTGCACCATCAGCAGGGTAACCAACCCACCCACGGCCAGGTTGAGGAATCCGTAGGATAGGTATTTGCCCGCCAGGATTTCCAGCGTGCGAACCGGTGCGACCCTGAAGAGATCCATGGCTCCGCTGAGCCGCTCCCGCACCAGAGCCAGTGCGGTCAGTGTGATGGCCATGTGCTGCAACACCAGCGCCAGAACGGCTGGAGCATAGAACTGCGTCACGGACGGTGTGATAGGGGCTATATTGACGGTCTCGGCCCTGGTGGGTGCGGCCACCACTTGTGGTGGTATCAATGCGGCTCCTGGCGCACCGGAGAGTCGACCGACGAGCCCCTGCCCTTGTGATACGGCCTGCTGAATGATGGACTCGTTCAGCTTTTGCACCTGCTGCTGCGCGACCAACTGTGCGTAGGCCGACCGCACTGGATTGCTGTCGTTGTACTCCACCTTTATCACTGATTGCTGACCGTTCAGAAAAGCAGCCTGCGGGTCCGCCGGGGCTACAACGACCAGATCGATCTGTTCGCGGGCCAGTTCGGCTCGCGCGGTCTGGAGATTATCGGTGACTCCCACGATATGGAGTTCGGATCCGGCCAGTTTCTGGTAGTAGCTGGCCTGGTGAGAGATCGACGCCCCAGCGGGAATCACCATCAGAGTGTTCAGGGGCCGCTGGTATCCGCTATATCCAACGCCAAATAGCCCCATGATGAGGAACGGACCGATAACCAGGCTGAGTATCGCCCCGGGCCGGCGGACCACCTGCGTGATCTCCTTGCCGAAGAACGCCACGGTGCGCGTCACGGCCTTCGCCGCGCCCACGAAGGGGGAAGCCACCAGATCGGAGAAGCTATGCGGCGCGTTTACCATACTCGTCTTCACCTCTCTTCACCTGCTCCTGGCGACGCTGAGCGCGTGTAACCAGCTCGGTGAACACCTCATCGAAGGTGGGATGGTACTCGGAACTGCTCTCCACCTCTACGCCCTGAGCACGGACAGCGTCTATGAGACGGGGGACAGTCGTGCCGGCCTGATCCGTCACCACCAGCAGCTGGCGTGGTCTGTCCTGGCGAACCTCCTTGACTCCCGGAGTATCGCTTAGCAGGGCTCCGTCTACCGCCCGAGTCGTCCGTATCTCGATCACGTCTCCGCCGAGCGCCTCGTGCCGCAGTTTCTCCGGCTCGCCCATGGCGATCAGCTTGCCCTCCGCGATCATGACTACCTTGTCGCAGTACTCCGCCTCCCCCACATACTGCGTGGTCACCAGCAGTGTATTGCCGTTGTTGCGGAGCCGTCGAAACTCATCCCAGACTGTCTGACGAAGAATGGGATCGATGCCGGCGGTCGGCTCGTCGATGAACAGCAGGATCGGGCGGTGGACCAGGGCGGCCGCTAGCATCAGGCGGCGCTGCATCCCCCCAGAGAGGCTGCTGGCGCGGCGATCGCGCGCGTCCCACAGCTCTAGCATCTGCAGCACCTCACGAACCCTTCTTGGACGCGAGGGCCAAAGCACGCCAAAGAGTGAGGCCGCGAAGGAGACGTTTTCATAGGCCGTCAACTCTTCGTACAGTTCGAAGTGCTGCGGCATGTAGCCTATTCGCTCACTAGTGCGACGCTTGAACCGGCGGGGGTTCTCCCCCAGCACGAGGACCTCACCAGCGGTCGGCTCGATGGTGCCGTTCAGCATTCGGATGATGGTGGTTTTGCCGGAACCGCTCGGCCCGATGAGGCCCATGATGGCACCTTCAGGCACCTCCAGAGAGATGTCATCCACGGCTGTGAATTGTCCGTACCTTCGGGTGACGTCCCTCATCACGATCGGCGCCGCGGCATCGTACCTTTCCAAGCTTCACCTCCATAGCTGAGCCGCCCCAAAGGCAGGTTCCGTACCCGGTGGGACGAGCCACAGTGAGTGGGAGATAGGGAGAGTGCGAGCGTGGCGGGGAACGCGGCAAATCCCATGGCGCCATTTCCGCTGGGTAGGGGCCGCGACTCGAAAGGAGGGAAAAGAGCAGGGGCGGAGTTACCCGCCCCTACGAGGATTTACGCCATAGAGGACGCGATCACTGCGCCCCTCGATCTGCCGCCGCTAGAACTTGAAGGCTATCTCCAGCCAGGGCAAAGCGAAGTAGAGCAGGAAGGCGAGCGAGGCAACCCACATGGCCCAGTGGATCTCGCCGGCCTTGCCCCGGACCAGCTTGATAAAGGTGTAGGCGATGAAGCCAACACCGATACCGTTGGTGATGCTATAGGTGAACGGCATGATCGCGATGGTGAGCAGCGCCGGGAGGCCCTCCTCTATGTCGTCGAAGGGAATGTCCTTCGCGACAGCGGCCATCAGAAAGCCCACGATGATCAGGGCCGGTGCCGTGGCATTGGCTGGGACCACCGCGGCAATCGGCGAGAAGAACATCGCCACCAGGAACAACAGCCCTACCACCACGGAAACGAGACCGGTGCGCCCGCCCTCGCCGACGCCCGCCGCGCTTTCGACGTAAGTGGTCACCGAGCTAGTGCTGGCAGCGCCGCCCACGAGAGCCGCCAGGGAGTCGACCATCAGCACCTGGAACAGCCTTGGGAGCCTGCCATTCTTATCGAGCCATCCCGCCTTCTCGCCGATGCCAATAACTGTGCCCATCGTGTCGAAGAAGTCCGAGAGCATCAGAGAGAAAATTGTCAGTATCCCGGCGAGTATCCCCATCTTGGCAAATACGCCGAAGTTGATCCCCTGCCCCAGATTGGAGATGTCCGGCAGGGCGACGATGGAGGTGGGTATCACTGCCTGACCAGGCGTGGTGAAAGCCTTCATTCCGCTGGCGTAGTTGATGACGATGGCCACTATCGTGCTCAGCACGATGCCGATCAGCAGGGCACCCTTCACCCCTCTGGCCATTAACCAGATGGTAATAAAGAGGCCGAGAATCGCCACCAGGACAGGTCCCGTGGTTAGGTTACCGAGCGTGACCGGGGTCCCGATGTCCTTGGAGCCCCAGTTGATCAGCTGCCCGTCGTTGAGACCGATAAAGAAGATGAAGAGGCCGATGCCAACGCCGATGGCCTTCTTCAGCGTCATGGGTATCGCGTTGAATACGGCTTCCCGCAGCCCGGTGAGAACAAGGAGGGTGATCGCCACGCCCTCCATGAAGATCACGCCCATGGCCGCCTGCCAGGGGAGCTTGGCGCCGGCGATGAGCGAAAAGGCCACGACCGCGTTGAGACCCATGCCAGGCGCCAGGGCGAACGGGTAGTTGGCCCAGAGGCCCATAAGGATAGTCATAACCCCGGCAGCCAGGCAGGTGCCGGCCAGAACGGCCGCGAACGCCAGGCTCTGGCCATTCCCATCCTTGACGCTCGAAAGAATGCTCGGGTTAACGAAGATGATGTAGGCCATTACCATGAAGGTAGTGAAGCCGGCAACCACCTCTGTGTTTACAGTGCTGCCGCTCTCGGTGATCTTGAAGAAGTTGTCGAGCCAGCCGCGCTGGGCAGCCGGCCTAGCGGTTGTCTGCCCTCTCGCAGTGACGGTTCGGTTTGCCACGGTCCCCTTTCCTTTCTCCTAATTCGCATCGACGCACAGCTATTAACTTAACAATTCCAGTCTAGAATGTCGGCCCCCGGACGAAGGACCCCACTACTCTGCCGGTCGGCACGTACCGATCCGCCTTTGGCTGCCACCCAAAATGGCACGCGGCTCCTGAATGAATAGGTGAGATGTCTGGCCGGAAACGAAAGCGGCGAGGGCCCCAGGAACACAAGCTGCCGCTCGCGCACCGGATACCCCGGACGAAGGAAGGCCATAGGCCGCAGAAAGGAGGGGAGCGCAGGGCGGGAAACTGGGACGCCGGCTAGTCAGTCCACGCGCAAGAAAGTCCGATCAACCTTGCCCACCACTCCACCATGCCTCAATTGTAAAACGGGCAGGGCCGAACCGCAATAGCCTCCTTGTAGAGGAACTGGCTGATAAAGTCTGTATGACTTATTTTCATAATGGATCTTGTTTCTAACGACCGTGGTATCATCTGTCAGTCCTACCGCGTTAGCCTCGTGATTCCGCGCATTTTCACCGTGAGGAGGAGAACCATGCTGACAAGGAGGTTGGCCTTCGGCGCAGCGGCTCTGGTAGCCCTGGTCATGGTGGCCGCGGCGGGTTGCGGCAGTCTCGGCAAGGCGGATACCTACCCCAACAAGCCGATCACGTACAAGATCGGAA
>JAJYKO010000324.1 GCA_021788565.1 Chloroflexota bacterium | reverse complement strand
TGGGAGCGTTGGAAGAACCTTCCGATGTCCCAACAGCGGCGGCATCCAAACTTGCCGCTCCAGCCACTCCATCCGCTGCTGTGCCGGCGCCCTCGGCCGCGCCCGAGCCGGCGGTTGCTCCGGCGCCAGTCCAGCCCGCACCCGCTGTTGTCAGAACGGGGGAGAAGGTCACGGCGCCACTGCCAGGCAAGATTCTTTCCGTCGCGGTGAAGGCGGGAGACATCGTGCACAAGGGCGACGAGCTGTGTGTGATCGAAGCCATGAAGATGGGAAACAGCATCAAGGCTCAGCGAGATGGGAGCGTCCAAGAGGTCCTGGTTTCGGCGGGGGACTCTGTGGGCTTCGGTACCGTGCTTCTTGTGATAGGTTAGCACGCCCGCTGTTGGCACGATATTCTCAACAGACGGCCTAGGGAAGGGAGGGTTCCACGCGAGAACCCTTTCCTCGTGGAGGGATGAGAGTTGGATTTCATGCTTGCCCTCAATGTCACAATCTATGGCCTGGGGATTGTCTTCCTGGCACTACTCGTCCTTATGTTCGCGATAATGGTCTTGACCAAGCTGTTCTCGGTCGTGACCGGCAACGAGCTGTTCCCTGTGCCAGGCCTGGCGCCAACCCCCATTGCCGCGCCGATGGGCGCGGGGATCGGCAGCGATCTCAAGCGACCCTCATCAGAGACTTCGGTATCGTCCGTGCCTCAGGAGGTGCCCGCGGCGGCATCGCCGGCCCCGGCCGTTCCTACCGGGTACGCTGCTTCGTCGTTCACGATGGGAATCGGTGGCGTAGAGCATGAGGTGAAGATAAGCACCGGACTGTCTGGGGCCACCAATGTTCTGCTGGACGGAACTGGGTTCGAGATTCAGCGCGATGCCGCCGACCCGAGAAAGGTCCTGGTGGATGGCAAGCTGCACACGGTAGATGTTAAGGAATCGAGCGGTGGCGGGGCCATGGTCGTCATAGACGGACTGGGCCAAAAGATCGACCTGCCTGGAACGGTTTCGGATACGCTTGCGGAGGCTCCCGTCCCGCCATTCAAGGCCGAAGCGTACGGGATGCTGGTGGGCAGCGCGCGATATCGTGTGGAGTTGAAGAATGCTGGCGAGAACGGCCTGACCGTAGTCGTCGATGGGGCTGCTTTCCAGGTCGCGCGTGCGAATGCCAGAACCATCCTCGTCAACGGCAAGCCGCATGTGGTCGAAGTGCGCGAGCGAGGTACGGACTCCGCGGGAGTTCTGATCGACGGCTCACCTCGGACCATCCAGATGGTTGGATAGGAATCGAGGCGTGACCTGCTCGGCGGAGGGTAGACGACGATGATAGACGCGACGGTAACAGCGGCTTTGGTCAAGGGGTTCACGAACCTGACGGCTGGCCATGTGATTATGATTCTGGTGGGCGCTGCTCTCATCTACCTGGCCATCTCCAAAGAGTACGAGCCGGTCTTGCTTCTGCCGATAGGAGCTGGGGCCATTCTGACGAACATTCCTGTGACGGGCATGACTGAGGGCGAGGGGTTGTTCAGGATCCTCTACGACGCGGGGATCAAGAACGAGCTGTTTCCGCTACTCATCTTCGTGGGGGTAGGGGCGATGACCGACTTTGCGCCCCTGCTGGAAAGGCCATACACCGTCATTCTCGGCGCAGCCGCTCAGTTTGGCATCTTTGGGACACTCCTGATGGCTACGCTGCTCGGGTTCAACATCAACGAAGCTGCTTCGATCGGAATCATCGGCTCGGCCGACGGTCCGACCTCGATCTACGTTGCTTCGGCGCTTGCACCGCAACTGCTGGCGCCGATCGCCGTCGCCGCCTACTCATACATGTCACTGGTGCCCATCATCCAGCCACCGATAATGCGGGCCCTAACCACCGAGGCCGAACGGGCGATCGTCATGCCTTATAGCGACAGTAGACCCATCTCTCAACGTGCGAAGGTTCTTTTCCCTATCGTTGTAACGCTCGTTTGTGGGCTCATTGCTCCTATGTCAGCGCCTTTGATTGGTATGCTGATGTTGGGCAACCTGTTGAGAGAGGCGGGCGTGGTGGAGCGGCTTTCGAGCATGGCCCAGAATGAGCTGATCAACATCGTCACCCTGTTCCTTGGGCTGACAATTGGATCCACGATGACCGCGGAAAGCTTTCTGACCTCGCAGACTCTGATGATCATAGCCATGGGCCTGGTGGCCTTTGCACTCGACACCGTGGCAGGCCTCAGTTTCGGCAAGGCCCTGAGCATCATTACGCATGGCAGGGTCAACCCGCTGATCGGGGCCTCCGGCATCTCGGCGTTTCCGATGTCGGCCAGGGTGGTGAATCGTGTCGGGTTGGAGGCCAACTCGAACAACTTTCTGATCATGCACGCGATGGGATCAAATACCGCCGGGCAAATCGGCTCCGTGATGGCAGGTGGAGCTTTACTCGCGTTGCTGCTTCGGTAGGCTGCGTGAGTGAGGGCCGAGTTAGAAGTGTGAGCGGGGCGGAGCATGGCGCGCGACCATCTTTGACAGGTGAAATGGCCTGTGCTAGTATCCAAACGGGCGTCAAGCTGGCGCCGGTTGCTAACCACCTGTGAGAGTCCATAGCCCAGAAACAGGTGCCGAGTGAATAAGACAAACTGGAACCGTTCAGTGTACTTGGCCGGCAGCAAGTACATTTTTTGTTCTACTCCTAGTCAGAGGGGGTGCACTCCAGCGATCGGATGAGCCTTTAACAAAAGGAGACGCAAAATGAGTTTCGAGTTCGCCATCCGTCTTGTCGGGGGCGTGGTGGCGGCGATGGTGGGATGGCAGTTTGGACTTATCCTCACTGATACATCATCCGAGAATTATCTTCTTTTCGTCTTTACCATCGCCGCAGCGACCTTCGGCATCGGGTTGCTTGTTACGCCTTACCTCACTGTTCGTCCTTTCAACTGGGCGAGGGGACGAGTCACAAACATGCCTGCCCAGGACGTGGTCGCCGGGGCCATCGGCCTAGTGGTGGGTTTGCTTACCGCTGCCCTGCTTTCTCTTCCACTTTCTTTGCTTCCGTCGTATCTCGGGAAATTCCTTCCCGTGGTGGCGAGCCTCGTCCTTGGGTACTTCGGTGCCACTATTATGGTGACCCACCGGAGGGAGGTTTTTCAGTTGCTTGGGCTATCCAGGGAGGGCGGTCGTGGTAAAGGGGGAGCTGAGCACAGAGTCGTAGTCGACACCAGCGCCATCATTGATGGCCGGATAGCCGACATCAGCCACACCGGCTTCGTCGCCGGTACCATGGTGGTCCCCAGGTTCGTTCTGGCCGAACTCCAGCAGATCGCGGACTCGCCCGATGCCATGCGCAGGAACCGCGGACGGCGTGGCCTGGAGATGCTGAACAAACTCCAGAAGGAGTCCGTGGTGCCGATCGAGATTTCGGACGTTGATGTGGATAGCGTCCCTGATGTGGACGGAAAGCTCGTTCGGTTGGCGAAGAGCATGCGCTGTGCCATCATCACGAACGACTACAACCTGAACCGCGTTGCCGAGCTTCAGGGGATCAAGGTACTCAACATAAATGAACTGGCCAACGCCGTGAAGTCCGTGGTCTTCCCGGGCGAGGAGATGATGGTT
Source organism: Chloroflexota bacterium (assembly GCA_021788565.1). The sequence continues at coordinate 2,934 of JAJYKO010000324.1, read as the reverse complement.
CGAATCATCCAGGAGGGCAAGGAGTTCGGGCAGGGCGTTGCCTACCTGGACGACGGCACGATGGTTGTGGTCGAGAATGGTCGGCGACATCTCAATGGCGATGTGGATATCGTTGTGACTCGCGTGTTGCAGACCGTGGCGGGCCGCATGATTTTCGCGCACCCGAAGGTACCGCACCCGAACTAGGTGTCAGGGGACGGGGAGAAGTGGGAGACACGGAGAGACGGAGACAGGCAGAGTGGGTGAGGGGGGGGCGGAGAGACACGGAGACCCAGAACCCAGAACCCAGAACCCAGAACCAACTGTCAAACTCAGTCCTCAGTCCTCAGTCCGCGGTTTTCGCTTCACGTGGGGCGGTAATAGTGGCCGCGGGACGTGGGACCCGGATGGGGGCGGATAAAGTGTGGCTTCCGCTCGGGCCTTTGCCCGTGGTGGCCTATTCCTTACGGGTCTTTTCTCGACACGCGGCGCGCGTCGTGCTTGTTGTCGCCCGCGAGAAACTGGCCGATGCGATGGGCCTCGTGAGCGAGCTTGGCATCGTCGCCACGGTGTGTGAGGGCGGGGAACGGCGTCAGGACTCGGTCTGGCGAGGGCTTCAGTCAATAGGAGATGTATCGTTCGTGGCGATTCATGATGGCGCGCGGCCGCTGGTGGGAGGCTGGCTGATCGACGCTTGCTACGACGCCGCACGAAGGTATGGGGCCGCTGTCTCAGCAGTGAAAGTGAGGGACACCCTGAAGCAGGGTCTGCCGGACGGCACCATCGGCGCGACCGTCGACAGAGACGCGCTGTGGGCAGCCCAGACACCTCAGATCTTCCAGACGGACCTGCTGAGGCGTGCTTACGAGGCGCTGGAAGAAGAGGTAACCGACGACGCGAGCGCGGTGGAGCGGCTGGGCCATCCCGTGAAGATAGTTCCGGGGGATCCGTACAACATCAAGCTCACGACGCGTGAGGACCTGGAGGTTGCGCGGACTCTGGTGGCCCGCCGCTCCCGCGTAGAGGCGGTTTGACGTGGTGCTGGGTATCCGGGTCGGAACGGGATACGATGTCCACCGGCTGGTGGAGGGCCGCCCACTGGTCCTCGGCGGAGTGACCATCCAGCACGAGCTTGGCCTGGAGGGTCACTCCGACGCGGATGCTCTCGTCCACGCGGTGATGGACGCGCTACTGGGAGCGGCTGGCCTGGAGGATATCGGCCACCACTTTCCACCCAGCGACGAGAGTTTTCGGAATGCGTCTAGCCTGGAGTTGCTTAGGGTGGTGCGTTCCCTGGTGGAGAAAGAGGGCTGGGGCGTGGTGAATGTCGATTCGACAGTCGTCGCTGAGCGGCCGAGGCTTGCGCCGTATCTGCCGAGGATGAAGAAAGCCATCGGGGAAGTCCTGGGGCTATCGGAACGTGAGGTGGGGATCAAGGCCACCACAAACGAAGGGCTCGGCTTCGTGGGTAGGCGCGAGGGCATCGCGGCCATCGCGGTTGCACTTCTGGCTAAGCGCGATGGACAGGATCTGGAGGGGTAGGCTTGGCTCTCAGGATAACCAACACGATGACAGGGCAAGAAGAGGAGTTCACTCCGCGCGGCGAAGTGGTAAAGATCTACTCCTGCGGGATGACTCCCAAGTTTCACCCTCACGTGGGCCACGCGCGCCTGTTTGTTTCGATGGACGTGATCAGGCGGTACCTTCTTTACCGCGGCTACAAGTTGCACTACGTCCAGAACTTTACGGATGTGGACGACAAGATTATCGCGCGAGGCCAGAAAGAAGGAGTCGATCCCCGGGACGTCGCCAAGAAATACACCGACTCTTACTTCGAGGTCATGGACGCCCTCAACGTCATGCGTGCCGACGAGTACCCCAAGGCGACGCAAGTGATCCCCCAGATCGTCCGCTTCGTCGAAAAGCTGATGAATGAGCGATACGCCTATGATGTGGATGGCAACGTCTACTACCAGGTGAGCAAGTTCCCAAATTACGGGAGGCTTTCGAAGCGCTCTGAGGACGAAGGCGTGATGGCTGGCGCCCGGGTCGAGGTGGAGCCGGGCAAGCGCGATCCCAGGGACTTCGCCCTGTGGAAGAGGGCAAAGGAAGGCGAACCATTCTGGGAGAGCCCGTGGGGCCCGGGTCGACCGGGATGGCACATCGAGTGCTCGACCATGATCCAGGAAACCCTCGGCGAGCAGATCGACATTCATGCTGGTGGGCGTGACCTGATCTTCCCTCATCACGAGAATGAGATCGCCCAGAGCGAGGCCTACTGCGGTTGTTCACCATTCGCCCGATACTGGGCCCACGTGGGACTCTTGAGCATCGGTGGCGAGAAAATGTCGCACTCGCTGAACAACTTCCTGACAGTGCAGGAGTTGCTCCAACGGTACGAGGCAGCCGCGCTGCGCCTCTATCTCATTTCGATACCGTACCGGGCGCCGATGGCTTACAGCGAGGAGGGCGTGGAGGCAGCGGTGAAGGCTCTTGCTCGCCTCCGAGCTGCCCTCGAACCCCCTGCAGGCCCTTCGGCGCAGAGATCCGCGAGGCCGGAGGAGCTTGCCGCGACAGAGAAGCTGGCAGACACGGCTCAGGCGGCTTTCGAGGCCGCGATGGACTCGGATTTCAACAGTGCGCAGGCTCTCGGTGCCCTGTTCGACCTTGCGCGCGACATGAACCGGCTGCGTATACAGGAAGGGTTTCCCGCGGCAGCTCTGCAGATGGCTCAGAAGAAGATGGTGGATCTGGCGGAAGTGCTGGGCCTCAAGTTGGAGGCGGTGCAGCGTGCCGATGCCAGGGATGCCGATCCATACGTGAGTCTCTTGGTGGAGATCAGGAGCAAGCTGAGATCGGCCCGACAGTGGGCCCTCGCCGACGAGGTGAGAGACGAGCTGCGGACATTAGGAGTAACAATTGAGGACAGACCGGAAGGATCGATCTGGAAGTACG
>JAJYKO010000323.1 GCA_021788565.1 Chloroflexota bacterium | reverse complement strand
ACGTTGTTCACCAGCACAGCCGCGAGCTGCCAGAGGACGGCGATCAGGGCGGTGGCGAGCAGGATGTTACGGGGTCTCATGGTGTCCCAGGTGGGTAATAGGTGATGGGTTATGGGCGCCAAGTTCTGGGTTCTGGGTTCTGGGTTCTGAGTCCCCGCGTCTCCGCATCTCCCCCTCACCCTCTCTCCCACTCCCCGTGTCCCCTCGTCGCTCTGTCCCAGATTCGGAGGTGATGCCGCGTAGCTCGGCACAGCGCGCGAAGAACTCGGAACTCTGACGATATCCAGGGTGTCTGGCCTTGGGGTTATCGATGAAGGTGCAGCGATCTATGGGCGGACGGCCGGCTATCAGAATCCGCCGCCCCATGAACACCGCCTCCTGGATGTCGTGGGTGACCAGAACCGTCGTCATGCCGCTGCCCTCCGAGAGCTGCGCGACCAACTCCTGGAGGTCCTCGCGGGTGGAGGAGTCGAGAGACGAAAACGGCTCATCCATCAGCAGCAGCGAGGGGCTGAGCGCAAGGGTGCGGGCTATGGCCACCCTCTGCCGCTGGCCGCCGGAGAGCTGTCCGGGATACTTATGCGCGACGGAATCGATGCGGAGCCGCTCCAGCCAGTAGCGCACCTTGGCGTCGCGCTCCCCCGGCGATACGCCGCGGATATTGAGGCCGATGGCGACGTTATCCCAGGCCTTCGCCCATGGCAACAGGCCGTGGTCCTGGAGGATCAGGCCGGTGCTGGTGCGCGGGGCGGTCACCTCCATGCCATCAATCGTGACCGAGCCGGAGCTGGCGCGACGGAGCCCGGCCAGCAGATGGACAAGGGTCGTTTTGCCGCAGCCGGAGGGACCCAATACTACCCACGACTCGCCGCTCCCCGCGGACCAGCTGAAGTCCCGATAGATCTCGTCGGGCCTGGCGTATCCAAAGTTCAGGTTCCGGACGTCGATCACGTCTAGCGTTCCTCGTCAAGGCTGAGGACTGTGGACTGAGGACTGAGCAGCGGAGAGCTGCTGCAGGGCGGTACACCCAGTCCACAGTCCTCGTGACTCAGTCCTACTGTGCGGGCAGCAGCCCCTGTGCAACCATCTTGTCGTATGGGATCGGCTTTTGCAGCAGCTTCTTGTCCACCATCCACTGCATCACGTCCGAGATGTCCTCTTGAGTGGGCAACTGCGCCTTGGCGTAGACCGGCACCCGCAGAGTAGTGCGCAGCGAGTCCGGCACCATCGCCTTTTCCACCATTAGGTCGCGGTACTTCTCGGGGTTCTTGTTGATCGCATCCACCCCTTTCTCGTAAGCCACCAGGAACCGCTTGATCGCGTCGGGGTTCTTCGAGAGCACGTCCTGCCGGAAGGTGATTACCGATTTGCCGGTGCCGGTCTTCTTGTCGTCGGCGATCACCTTTGCCCCCTGCTGAACTGCCAGGGAGGCGAATGGCTCTGGGAGGGTGGCGGCCTGAAGCTGTCCCTTGGCCAGCATCTCGGCGCGCACCGGTATCTTGGTGACCTCGGTCGTGGCGATCTCGGACGGGGCCAGCCCGGCCGACTCGAGCAATCTGTCGGTGGTGTACTCGATGATGCTGTTGCCGGAGATCCCTATGGGCACGCCCTTGAGGTCCTTCACCGATGTGATCTTGGAGCCTGGCGCCGTCAGCACCACCATCATCGCCATGGACTCGTTACCCTTGAAGGCCAGCCGCACGATCCGGGCTTTGTCGCCGTCCTTGTTCAGCAGTCCGGTCGAGACCGGGTCGTTCAGCTCTCCGTCGATCTGTCCGGCCACGAACGCCGAATCCCGCTCCAGGGCACTGGAGAATAGCGTCAGGTCCACTTGAAGGTTCTGCTCCTTGAAGTATCCCTCGGACTGTGCCACGTACATTGGAAGCGCGTCCAGAATGGGCAGGACGCCCACCTTCAGCTGCACGGTTCCTCCTGTCGCGGTCTGAGTGCTGCTGGCCGGCTGAGAGGCCGAGCTTTGCGAGCCGCAACCCAGGACACCGAGCCCTAGCAGCCCAACGAGCGATAACGCGAGCAACCGTTTCATCACAGTCTCCTATTCCCCATCCCCTAACGCCTACCCCCTACACGTACAGTGCTGCCACAGTGAATGCGAAGATTACGATAGCCACGTAGCTGTTGATATTGAAGAAGGCGACTCCCAGCTTCGAGAAGTCGTCGGGTTGAACGAGGAGGTGCTCGTAGACCAGCAGTCCAGCTGCTATTACCAGGCCGACCCAGTAGAGGAAACCCAGCCCAAGCATGACGCCGACGACGGCCAGGAGCGCAACCGTGAGCAAATGGGACGCTGCCGAGACCCAGAGAGCGGCGGTGATGCCGAAACGGGCCGGCACCGAGTGAAGCCGGACCTTGCGGTCGAAGTCCACGTCCTGGCAGGCGTAGATCACGTCGAAGCCGCCGATCCAGAAGAGGACGACCAGACCCAGCAGTATCGTTGGCGCGTTCACCGAACCCGTCACGGCGATCCAGCCGCCGGCGGGAGCCATGCCGTCGGCGAAGCCGAGAACGGCATGGGACATCCAGGTGAAGCGCTTGGTGAAGGAGTAACCCAGCAGCACAACGACGGCGATGGGGGAGAGCTCGAGGCAGAGCGGGTTCAGCATCGAGGCTGAGAAAAGCATGACGGCGAGTCCCACCACCGCGAGCATCGCCATCTCAGCGCGAGAAAGCAGCCCCCTAGGGATGGCTCTCCCAGCCGTACGGGGGTTGAGGGCATCGTAGTGGGCATCGACCAGCCGGTTCATCGCCATCGCAAGGGTGCGAGCCCCCACCATCGCGATGGTGATCCAGACGATCTTCTCCCACGAGGGAAAGCCGCGGGCGGCGAGCACCATCCCTATGTAGGCGAAGGGCAGCGCGAATATGGAGTGCTCGAACTTAATCGAATCCAGGAGAAGCAAGAAGCGATTAGCCATCATTCCGACCATTTGGAGTGCGGCACGTGAGTGCCGCTTTTCCGCAGGCGCGTGAGCGCCGTGATCGGCGGCTCACACCTACGGCGCTGACGCGCCTCGCCCAAAGCGGTGCTGACGCACCAGCACTCCAAATCCCGTCCGCGATCCGACTCGCTTTCTCGACAAGCCTAGCCGCCAAAGTACTCTCCCCACCTTGCCGAGACTTTCTGGACGATCTCATCCGGCATCTCCAGAGGGTCGGGGTAGCCTTCCTTGAAGGTGGCGTCGATACCCACGGGGCCCTGGTAGACCGGCCAGGCGCCACGGAGCTCACCGTGGCGGAACGTGAGGTCGCGCGCGGGGTCGAAACGCGTGAATATCCCCCAGATCAGCGAGACAGGGTCCGCCAGGTCGACGTCCTCGGAGACGACTGCCACCAGCTTCACGGTTGCCGGCAGATCCGTCTTCACAAGCCTCTCGCACAGCTCTCTGCCACCCGAGGCAACCTTCACCGCCAGAAGGACGCCCTTCACCAGCCGCCAGTCCAGGATTCTGGGGTCGAGCGCCGCGAGGTCTCCCACGTTGTCGGGAAGTGCTTCTTCCTCCCGATCGCCGATACCCTCGGCCAGGTCCTCCTCCACGGGAGATGTCGCGTCGATGATCATCTTCGAGCCCAGGTGGGTCCTGAAGCTGGAGAAATCCAGGGTGTCCAGCGGGGCCCTGGGGATCACGGTCAGGTCGTCTTGAGGCTCGAAGTTCCGGCGAATCTCCTCAAGCACGGCGTTGAAGTCACGCGGGTTGACGCCCGCGTCCACCAGGATCACGCACTTGGTGAGGGAGAGTTGGCTCTCGCCCAGGAGCGCCAGGCCGGTCTTGATGGCCTCCCTCCGGTAGCGCACCTTCACCGCCACTGTCAGCAGATTGTGGAAGCCAGCCTCGTAGTGAGCCCACAGGTTGACCACCTCCGGCCGCAAAAGCCGAATCAGCGGCCCTACCATCTCCTGGGTGGCGTCCCCGATGTACTTGTCCTCCTGTGGAGGCTTGCCGACCACCGTGGCGGGATAGATGGCGTTTCGGCGTCTGGTGATCCGCTTGATGTGGAAGACAGGGAATGGTGCCTGGCGGGAGTAGTAGCCGAAGTGGTCGCCGAAGGGTCCCTCGATGCGCCGCTCTGCCGGGGGCACATAGCCCTCCAGTATGAACTCCGCGTTGGCCGGAACCATCATGGAGAGGGTCTTAGCGCGAGTGAAGGCGCAAGGTCCGCGGCGGAGCAGCCCGGAAAAGGCTACCTCATCCACGTTTTCCGGCAGCGCGACGGCGGCCGACAGCATCAGGGCGGGGTCGCCACCCAGCACCACCGCCACCTCGATCGGCTTCCCAGCCTGCTCAGCCTGCCAGTAATGGAATCGACCGCCCTTCTGGATCTGCCAGTGCATACCCGTTGTGCGCTGGTCGTAGACGTGCATGCGGTAGATGCCCATATTCCGCCCGCCGGTCTGGGGATGAGCCGTCAGCACCTGGGGATAGGTGAGGAACCGCCCTCCATCCTGGGGCCAGCACTTCAGGATCGGCATCTTCTGCAGATCCGGTCCCTCGGAGACCTCCTGGCTTGGCGCCTGACCGCGAGCCCTACTGGTTCGCATGTTGAGCAGTTCCCGCATTCGCCCCTTCTGGGACCAGAGGCGCCCGAGGCTGGGCGGGTTCACCCCCTCCACCAGCTTGACCAGCATCTGCCCGATCTCGCCGGGATGCCGGCCGAGGGCGAGTTCGATTCGACGCTCGGTGCCGAAGATGTTCATGGCCAGGGGGAAGTCTGCCCCTTTAACTCGCTCGAACAGCAGGGCCGGGCCCCCATCTCGGACCACGCGCGTCGCGATCTCGGTGACCTCCAGCTCGGGGTCCACCTCCGCGTGAATTCGCTTCAGCTCGCCCTGCTGCTCCAGGTAGGTGAGGAAGGATTGAAGGTCGCGGAAGCCATCGGACATCAGCGCACCTCCCGTTCAGGGGATGGGGAATAGGGGATAGGGGATGGCTTCCCGATCACTGTCCCCTGACCCCTGGCCCCCGGCCCCCTGTCGTAGCCCACCGACCGCAGGAGGAGGGCGCTGAGCGACGGCAACGAGTCCTCCAGCCTCTCGGCGGGGCTGGCGTACAGCCAGCGCACCACCACCTCGTTGATGGCCCCGAGCCAGACCCTCGCGGCCGTCTCCGTGTCCTGTGGCGGGATTGCCCCGTCGGCCACCGCCCGGTCCAGGTGTCTCTTGATGCTCTGGGTGAGGTTAACCCTGACCGCGAGCAGCTTGGGGTCGAAGCCGTGGCCGAGGCCAACCACTTCCACTAGGAGTATCCTGGCGAGGCTGCGGTGCGCGGCGAAGGCCTCCAGGACGCTGCTGAGGGCAGCCTCCACCTTCGCGATTCCGCCCTTTTCCGTTTCAATGGCCGACTCCATGCGCTCGATCAGTTGGCTGGCCAGGTACTCGACCAGGGCCAGGAATATCCCCTGCTTATTGGGAAAGTGGAAGTAGATCGCGCCCTTGGATGTTTCCGAGGCGTGGGCGATGTCGTCCACGGCGGTATCGTGATAGCCCTTCTCCGCGAACACGCCGATGGCGGCGTTGAGGATGCGCCTGCGGGTGGAGTTGCGTCGCTCGGCCTGTCTATCTACGTGGAGCGAAGTGCCCTGTTCCTCGTGCATGTCCATCATCGATCATGTGGGTGGATTTCGGGAGGGCGAGTCTCCCTTTACAACTGCTGCGAAAACAAACCGACGCGTCAGTCGGTAATTGGTTGAGTCAGTATACTCGGCAGGGCAGTCGTGCGCAATGGCACGAATCCAGTCGGTGTCATACTCGCTATACTATGGTTTGCAGTAACGCATACACTGCTGGAGGGACAAAACATGAAGATTGTCGTCAACGGCGACGGACTCACCATCGAACAGGTAGTGGAGGTCGCGCGGCACGGCGCGCTGGTCGATATTGAGCTGCCGCCTCGGTTCCACGCGGCCCGGGAGCTGGTACTCTCCAAGGAGAAGGGCCCGGACCCGGTCTACGGCATCAATACCGGCTTTGGCGAGCTCGCGACCATCCGCATATCCCCCGATCACGTAGTGGAGCTTCAGCGGAACCTGATTATGAGCCACTCCGCCGCGGTGGGAGAGCCGGTCCCTACCGATGTGTGTCGCGCGATGATGCTCCTGCGACTCAACGCCCTGGTTAAGGGCTACTCAGGTGTCCGGCCGTCGGTGGTGGAGTTGCTGGCGGGGATGCTCAATCGCCGCGTCCATCCGGTGATCCCATCGCGGGGCTCCGTGGGGGCAAGCGGCGACCTCGCGCCCCTGGCCCATCTGGCCTCCGTGCTGATCGGGCTTGGCGAGGCCGAGGTTGACGGTGAGCTGCTCCCCGGCGCTGAGGCGCTGTCCAGGGCAGGTCTCGCGCCGCTGCAGCTCCAGGCGAAGGAGGGGCTGGCGCTGATCAATGGAACGCAGATGATGGCCGCCTATGGTGTACTGGCTATAAGCGATGCGGAGACGCTGGTGGAATCGGCCGAGGTCGCCTGTGCCCTCACCATCGAGGCACTGAAGGGCTCCGTGCGTCCCATGGACCCACGCCTCCAGGCGGTCCG
>JAJYKO010000322.1 GCA_021788565.1 Chloroflexota bacterium | reverse complement strand
CCACCAGTGGAAGAACGGCAGCTTATCGGCGCGCTGTCCGGTGACAGACGCCATTATCCTCTCACGACGGGTCATCTCGACCACAACTCATGCCTCCTATGTTGCGAACCCTGGAATACATTTGGTTCTGCAGATAGAGCCTCTGCAGCATATGTCCAACTCTCACCAGGCTGGCGAACAGGCCTGTGAACGCCTGTTCGCCAGCCATGGACTGGGAGACCAGTCAGTATGTGTTAGGCGCCTCAGCCCCCAGAGGCGCCGGCGATCGCCGCATCCTCCACGGGCACTTTCTCCTGCTTCTTCGGCAAGGCCAGCGTCAGAAGGCTGGTCATGAGGGCGAAGGCAGCGAACATAAAGAACCCGGCGGTCGCGGAGTGGGTGGTATCCGACAGAAAACCAAACAGATACGGTCCGACGAAGCCACCGAGATTCCCCACGGAGTTGATCAGCGCAATGCCGATCGCAGCCGTTCCCTCTCCAAGGATCGCCGTGGGCAACGCCCAGAAGGTCCCCACCCAGCTGTAGATGCCCATTGCGGCGGTGGAGAGGAGGATAACGCTGAGCACGAGATCCTTCGTGAAAGTCAGGGCGATGAGCGAAACGACCATCACCATCATCGATAGGCCCGAGTGAAGACGTCTCTCCATCGTCTTATCCGAGTGGCGGGCCACAAGGACCATGGCGATGGCAGAGCATACGAAGGGAATGGCCGAGACCACCCCGACCTGCGTGTCACTCAGCATTGACGACAGCCCTTTGACAATTTGGGGCATCCACATGCTGAACCCATTCATGCCGCATGCATAGCCGAAATAGGCCAGCGCGAAGTACCAGATTCTGCCGCTCTTCAGCGCCCCCCACTCCGAGATCTTCACGGACTTGACCCTTGCCGCCTGCTCCTCCGCCAGCTTCGTCGTGAGCCATTCCTTCTCGTCCGCGGTGAGGAACTTGGCATCCCGGGGCCGGTTGACCAAGACATAGGGGGTCAGCAACCCGAGGAGCACGGCCGGCACCCCTTCCAGGATGAACAACCACCGCCATGCGGGCATGCCAAGCCAGTGAATGTTATCCAGAAGCCAGCCGGATAACGGGTTGCCGATGATACTGGCGATAGCCACGCCGGTGATGAAAAGCGACACGGCTCGCGCGTGATGCTTGGTGGTAAACCAGTAGGTGAAATAGAGTACGATGCCGGGGTAGAAGCCCGCTTCCGCAGCCCCAAGTAAGGAGCGGAGGATGGCCATGTCGGTAGCGCCTCGGGCAAACCCCTCCAGCACTGCCACGATGCCCCAGGTGACCAGAATACGGGCTATCCAGATCCTGGCTCCAACCCTGTGAAGAATCGCGTTGCTAGGAACTTCGAAAATGAAGTAGAACACGAAGAATATCCCGGCAAGAGATCCGAACACCTCCGCCGAGAGTCCGAGGTCCTTGTTCATCGTCAGGGCCGCGACGCCGATGTTTACTCTGTCGATCATCGCGATGATGTAGAGCAGCAAGATATAGGGGATGAGTCTCCACCGCAAGCGGCTCATGAGTCGCTCTTCGTTAACTGCAGCACCAGCAGCCACTTTCCCAATCCTCCTAACTACATTCTGTTCGCTGCCTTGTTACGGCGCTTTCCCTCTCCAGAGGGGCCCTCTCTCCGACTTTTCAGCCTCCTTTCATGAAGACGTCAGCACTGGCAATACGCATCACCTCCGTCTGCTGAGATAGCACGTTCGCCCGAATCACCCTCATCGGGGAGGATTGGTGGCAGCATTGCCGCGATGGCAGGCCGGGCGAATGGGAATTCCATGTAAACCGTAAACTGTTAACAGCCAGTCGCTGCCGTAATCCGACTACCGAGCAAGGAAATCCCTCAGTCTGGCTCCTGAGGATTCGACGTGGTATCTTGTCACGCGCTCGGCCTCGTACACATCGCCCGCCCCTATCGCCTGGACGATGGCCTCATGGAACTCGCGGGTGCTCTCAGCCGAGCCAAGGTTGCCGAGCCGAGTCTCTCTGATGAACATCCAGATCTGGGTGCGTAGATTGGCCCAAGATTGGTAGAGACGCCTGTGACCGGAGGCTCGAACCAGAGTCTCGTGAAACTTAAGGTCGAGGGCGGCAAAGCGCACGGGGTCGGCGTCTCCAGCTTTGGCCATCTCGTCGAGAAGAGCCTCCAGCTGTCTGACGGCCTCCCCCTCGCGCATTTCTGCCAAGAGGCGGGCCGCCAAGCCCTCAATCGCCGCGCGAAGGGTAGAGATTTCCTGAATGTCCACCCCGCTCAACTGGCTCACGAAAGTGCCGCGCCTTGGGACAATGACGACTAATCCCTCGGCGGCCAACTGCCGGAGGCCATCGCGGACAGGCCCACGGCTCAGGTTGAGTTGGGCGGCGATAGCGGATTCAACTAGCCTCTCGCCGGGGCGAAGGGAACCCTGTAGGATGGCATCGCGAATGGAGTCAGCAGCATGGTGACCAAGTGGGGCCCCGACGCCGGGTTCGCGCAGCTGCAAGACAGCCATGGAGAACTCCCCTATTCGCCGGAAACTGTCAACAGTTTACTCCTAGCAAGGATCCTGTCAACACCCTGACACCGAGTTCCAAGAGACCTCTTCTATCGTTCTCATCCTGGCCATTCTGTTCCCGCAATCGCGTTCAGATCAGAAGCTTGCCGCCGCTGACGACCAGTCTGCCGTCCAGGTAGAGATCCGGCTTCATGATGATGCCGTCGATGTGGACGCCGGCCCGCGTGTTGCCCCCGAAGGTAGAGTTGTCTCCGAAGGCCAGATGGACAGTGCCGTAGACCTTCTCGTCCTCGAGGATAACACCGGTGATCCTCGCCCGGTCATTGGTCCCAACTCCCAGCTCGCCCAGATTACGCGCCTCCTCTGCGTCCCCCAGCATCTCCAGCAGACGCTTGCCGTCGGGGCCGTCTGCGTCCACCAGCAGCCCCTTCTCCAGCTTCACCGTCACGGGCATCTTCAGGGGGCCGATGCCGGCGATCGAGCCGTCAAAGACGGTCTCGCCGGAGGCAGTGCCCTCAATCGGCGCGATGTATGCCTCGCCCGTCGGCAGGTTGCCGGACTGCCCCTTCTCCGTGTAGAGGCCCGTGCTGGCGACGGCATCTCGCCCCTCCAGCGACATCGTGAGCTCCTTACCGTCTTTGACGATACGAGCGTCCCTGGCTTTAGAGAGGAGGTCTGTTACCCGACGGGATAGGTCTGCCACGGCCGCGTAGTCGGCGGACACGGCTCCCTTGAAGAACATCTCCTCTGTAATGCCGGGCATGGTAGCAATGCGCGCTCCCGCCTTCGCGGCTTCGAGGCGCGCCTGGGTATGCGTCACCGAGAACTTCGTGGGGCAGACGACCACGTCTGCCTGCTTCATCGCGGCAGCCACAGCAGCTGGTGGCTCTGCTCCGTTCCTTCCGGTTGGAAGGATCACCATCAGCATCGCGTCAGCTCCGGCATCTGTTCCACCCTGGAACAGCGCTTCGCCTATCTCACGGGTGGGCAGGTCTGTCACGACGAGCAAGGACTCTCCATCCTTCAGTCCCATGCAGGTCTTGAGTAGATCGGCCCCCACCTTGGCCAGGGACTCGTCCATCTGCTACCTCCTCTCAACCGGACGGGGAGACAGATCGATCCCCTTCGGCTCCGCCCCCCGTCTCCCACTCTCCCGCTCTCGTCATCCCTCACTCTCCCCGTCACAGCAACTCCGACAGGGTCCGGGCCAGCACAGTTCGCGGCAGCACCACCGGCACACCAGTCAACTCTGCTGCTCTTGCCTTCATGGCGGTGGTGAAGCCCATGCAGTCCAGTACCACGAGGTCTGCTTCCCAGCCCTTCAGCCGCGTGGACGCCTCCTCGAGCTCCGAGATGCCCTGATAAGGAGAGGCCGCCACTACCTCGAGCGCACTACCCCCGACCGTCTTCCAACGCTTGATTGCCTCTTCGATCTGCTCCGGCACCGGGATGATAACGCCAATCCTGCGGCCTCTGGCAACCCCCGCGACAAAGTGGTACAGGATCTTCTGAGGCTCGAGCAGCAGGCGCGCGGTCTTGAAGGCAGGGAACTCGCCGGTGCACACGAGCGCCACCACCTCAACGCCCTTGTCGATTACCCGGTCGATGTGTCCCTGCATCAACGGCAGAATATGGTGCTCGGCCACCTGCACAGAGGTGCCATCCCTGAGCCGGGTCACCAAGACGTACTCACCCTGTTTCGGGGCGATCTCTGCAATCTGCTCCCTCGTCAGGTCGTCCAGTGCTCCAGCCTCGATGATCTCCACCTCGTCCCCGAGGATCGCCTGGATCTCCGGGATCATGTCGCTTCGTGGAGACTGTCCTATCGTGATTGTGCCGATCTTTCGCCTTCCGCTTCCCATTTCCCCCATCCTTTCTTGCCCCATTGCTTCCAGACGCAGCAGCGGTGTTCACGGCAGTTTCGGCTGCCGGCTCGGCACTCGGGCCAACTCTCCGGACTTCCGCTGGTGCGGGCACCCTTGACCGCGAGCACAGCATCGATAACCCGTTGCACGTCCGGGGCCTCACCGCCCAGTGCGAAGGTGGCGCCGCCCTCCGCCCCGTCGATGCCGCCCCTTCCGATGACGGCGCACGACACGGGGGCAATGAGCCGAATGGCCTCGATCTCAGTAACGACCCTGCCGACGATCGGCATCAAGCCCACGGACATGCCCATGGACCAGTCACATCCCGCCATTCCAGCATGCCGAACCGCATCGTCCACCGAACCTGGGATCAGCTTTTCCAGACCAGCAGCCACGATTACCTGGACCCCCTGAGCCATCAGGCCCGTCATGACCTGGCCCGGGTAGCCACCCAGGGCCCTGCCGGCCATCATCGCGGCCCGCCCCTGCGTGTCGATGATGTTGGCGCCGAGGATCGCCACGTCTCGCGGGTCCATCCTGGTCACCGTAGCCGGAAGGTCGTCGTCCACGTTTCTCCACTGCTTGTCTTCGATCAGGATGCTGTGAGGAGTGGTCCGCAGGCCGGATCCGGAAGACTTGGTACCGCGTGGACTTACCCGTCCCGATATTCGAAGCGGCACCCCAACCAGTTCCTCTGCCAGAGCGGACACAGTGGTGCCGCCCTTGAGCAGTACGCGGCCGTTCTCGTATGCCCAGCGAACCTCGGGCAGCCTCGCAATCGAGCGGGCGATAAGCAGTTTCCCCTCGGCGACGGTCAAACTCACATGTGCTCGCAACGGTTCTCCTCCTGAGGCGTGCATAGAACGGTTTCCACGGGACTGCAAAAACACGTGGGGGGGCAGCCCCGTCTGGCTACCCAGCCACGTGGAAAACGCTTCCTCTCCTCTACGCCCTGGGTATGGTCTGGAGGCGGCTCATGTCCCCGTAGAGGGACTGTATCCGCCCGAACTCTTCCTGATCGTAGAAGTGGCACTGGCCCGCGCCGTAAGCCTTTGCCACCTCGATGCAGAACCGGACCACGCTCTCCACGTCGTCGAGGTGGGTCGCGCCGGTGCCGGATCCAGGCACAGGCACCTCCGTGGTGATGGCCACCCCCACGACCGGCGCAGGAGTTGCGATAGACGGCTGCATGATGCTGTTGACGTGGAATATCCCGTTGCCATACGGCGTGATATCCTGGGTGGTGATGGCGAAGACGGCCGGCAGCTTGCCGGTCACCATCTGCATTACGCCAAGCAGATCCTCGCTGATTCTGAGAATGTAGCCCTGCTTCACAGTGGGCGAGATGGCGAAGCCTCGCACGTTGATGATCCGGTTCCCTTTGGTGGTGTCCACGGAGAGGACGGCATCCATCCGCTCGTCCACCTCTTGCCGGTTCATCTGGGCCATGTCAACCGGCGAGCCCATGAAGGGCACCGGTTCGTGGGGCTGGGTAGGGGCGTCGGGGCAGATGTGTGTCGCCACGATCACGTCGCCCGGGAGCGTGTCCCCGTTCTGGCGCATTTTACCAAGCTTCATGGCACAGGAGGCCGCGGTGAGGGCGCCGTCGCCGTCCGACACGAAACCGATCCGCTCGGGGCGGGCTCCGAGGCCACCGAGGCGTCCGATGACGCCCAGAGTTGGCGCATTGCCCCCCGCCAACTTCCCCTGACTGCCCGGGATCACTGCTTTGACAAAGTCAGTCGACCCCTTTTCGCCCTGGATCTTCGTGACAGTGATATCCTGAATGCCGTGCTGCCGCCACAACTCCGCAACGCGTTCGCCGCTGGCTGTGGCGCTGTCCAGCGCCTCGAAGGCATCAATCACCTGCTTCCAGGCCATATTACCTCCCTCCTAAATACGTCGTTCCCCAAGTAGGGCAGGGCCCTGTGCCCTGCCGCCCGGTCGTCATCCGGGGTTTTGCGGCGGGGCAGAGCGCCCCGCCCTACGCTATCGCACTCAGGGAACGACGCACTAAACCCGCACTTCATCCGAAGACGTACTTCAGCACTTCCTTGCCCATTGCCTCTTCCACCGGCTTCAGCAGCTCCGGGTCCTTCATGCCTGCACCAAGGATTAGCTTCTGCCGGGGTACAGTGACGACCGCTATCTCCTGGCCTTTCTGGATCATCGCGCTGGAGAGGGCCAG
>JAJYKO010000321.1 GCA_021788565.1 Chloroflexota bacterium | reverse complement strand
TGGTGATGATCGAGCCATACAACAGCGCCAGGCCGGCGACGGAGCCCAACAGCCTCGACGGATACCAGAGAGGAACCACCACGCCTGGCGTCTTGAACAGGAAGTCGAAGGCCGTCGCGACCGCGAGCCCGATGAAGCCCCACATGATGCAGTAGTGGACGAACCAGGGGCGGAGATACACCGGCTTCTCCGCGTCAACCTCGCACGAGCGGAACCGCTGCTGGCCGACCATCTCGTCCAAAACGTCCCTTATCGCCGATACGACCCTGCTGCCAGTGCCTCCCTTAACGGCACTCTCGGATTCCTCGCCAACAGGACCGAAAGTCCTGGAAAGATGAAGTACGAGCCGGACGGTACTGACTACCGCCACCAGGCCCATGACAACGATGATCACGATACCCATGTTGTGGATCAGCTCGAAGGGGATAAAGCCGAACAGGTCCAGCGGACCGGCGGGCGGCGTCTCCGAGTTGCCCAACAGGACCGCCAGCAGCAAGCCTGCCAGCACGACCGCGAACCCTACCAGGAACGCGCTGGAGGTGTACATCAGCCTGGAAATCCCAGTCGGGTCCATCTCCGCGATGGTATAGCGGCGCACAGCCTCCAGATACTCGCTGGGTCGGGCCTGCCTCGGGCATGTGTCGGAGCAGTCGCGGCAGTTCCAGCAGAGCCAGGCCTCTTTTGCTCCGGCGAGCTTGTCCTTCATGCCCAACTGGCCGTAGCGGATCAACCGCCGCGGGAAGCGGGCTGTATCCTCCGAGTGCTGGCAGACGGCGGTGCAGTTCCCGCAGTTGAAACAGGCGTCGATGTCAAAGGCCCCAAATCGCTTGAGGTCCCGACTGAGCCTCAGATCTACCTTATGTACAGCCATTCTCATCTCCCGGGATCGGGGTCAGGGATCAGGAGACCGGCCCCCGGTCCCCGCCTCCTGTCCCACTACAGCAGTCGGTACTTGAAGTAGTCGCCGTCCTGGTCACCCTCAGCCACCTTGCCGTACTTCTTCATGGACATCAGATACCAGAACACGGTTTCTGTGGACAAACCGGTGGCTTGCGAGAGGGCAGGCACCGTCTGGGGTCCATCCTTCAACGCAGCCGTAATCGCGTTGACCATCTTGACTTGCGCCTTCAGCCGTGTCTGGACGGCCTCGGTCTCGGAGGCTCGCTGCTCCCGCAGCGCTTTCAAGGCTTCTTTGTTCCGGGCTTTCAGGTCGATCATTTCGCCCCCTCCGCTACGACGTCCTCAGCCAGGATGGCGTCGACCATCGCGTCGTACTGCTCTACGGTCCAGCCCTTCAGCTCTATAGCCTCTTTCGGGCAGACCGCTACGCAGGCGCCGCAGCCCTTGCAGAGCGCGCCGTTG
This sequence comes from Chloroflexota bacterium, assembly GCA_021788565.1. The sequence goes on along the minus strand of JAJYKO010000321.1, from coordinate 5,211 downwards.
ATCTCGGCCACCTTATGGCGGTCGCCGAATGCGACGTCGTGCAGCACCAGAGCGCCCTCATAGCCGCAGGCGGCCACGCACTCGCCACAGCCATCGCACTTGTCCGGGATCACCTCGGCCACATAAGGATCCAGGTCCACGAAGCCTTTGGAAAGGATGGTGGCTGCCTTTACGGCGGCCGCAGATGCAGAGGCAGTGCTCTCTGTGATGTCCTTCGGTCCCTGAGAGGTGCCGGACAGCAGGACGCCGTTTACCGCAACCTCGACAGGACGCAGCTTCGGGTGGACTTCCAGGAGATAGCCGTCAGCCCCGACGGGAAGCTTCAGCATGCCGACCAGATCGTCGACCTTGCGCGGAACCATTCCGACAGCGAGGACCACCAGATCCACGGGCACTTCCACCTGCTCCCCGAAGGTGAGGCGGTCCGTGACTTTCACGCTCACCGGATGGTCCGATCCATCTTCGGCCTTCTCGACCACCGGTGCATCCTCGGGCGCGAACCGGAAGAACAGGACGCCCTTCTTGCTGGCGTTTTCGTAATAATCCTCGTGACCCCGACCGTACGTGCGGATGTCGCGATAGAAGTCGAAGACCTCCGTGCCGGGGAAGCTGTCCTTCAGCTCGTTGGCTGCCTGCATCGTCGCTGTGCAGCAAACGCGCGAGCAGTACTGGTTGAGCTGCTCGCCCTCTCTGGGCTCATGGATACCCTCGATCTGCCGGCTTCCGACACAGTGAATGAATGCGACATTCTTGACCACGCGTCCCTGCCACACGAGCTTGCCCGTTCGCTTCTGCTCCGCCATCAGGCGGATGAGCTGGGGCAGGGTGATAACCTCAGGCAGGTTCTTGAAACCGAACTCGCCCTCGGAGGGCTCGTAGTGCTCGAAACCGGTGGCGGCAACGACGATACCTGCCTCGATGTCGAAGATGACAGGCTCCAGGTTCAGGTCTATGCCTTCTCCTACCACCTCGGCGCACTTACCGCATCGGGTGCAGTTCTGCCAATCGATGGCCGGGATCGGTGGGAAACTGCCTTCGTACGGCTGGTATATCGCCTTGCGCTTTGTGAGCCCGTAGTCGAACTCGTTTTCAACCTCGACGGGACAGACAGCCGCGGCTGCGCTGAGCTGGCGGGATAGGATGTTCGCACCTCGTGGTCGCTGCCGCACCTTCAGGTGGAAGTTGCCGATGTAGCCTCCGGCCTCCACAACCTCCGCGTTCGTCAGCAGCTCGATCCGTGGATTGGCGCTGACCTCGTGCACGAGGGAGTCGAGCAGCTTGAGAGCATCCTCCTCAGTGGGGTACACCTGGTCAAGCTGCGCCATGTGCCCACCCAGGAACGGAGACTTCTCTATCAGCGTAACGGTGATCCCGTAAGAAGCCAGATCCAGCGCGCTCTTCAGGCCGCTGACTCCGCCGCCGATCACCACCGCGTGCTGCCTGGCGTCCACCCGGATCGGCTCCAGAGGCTGCAACAGCCTTGCCTTGCCCACGGCAGCCGCAACGAGCCTGGAAGCCTTTACCGTGGCCTTGTCCGGGTGAGCGTGGGTAACCCAGCTAACCTGTTCACGGATGTTGGCGTGCTCGTACAGGAACTGGTTGGATCCCGCGCGCTTCATCACCGACCTGAAAGTGAGCTCGTGGAGGCGCGGGGAACAGGATGCCACGACCACGCGGTTCAGGCCCAGGTTCTGGATATCCTCGCGGATCTGCTGTTGGCCTGGATCGGAGCACATGAACATGTTGGTGCGGGAGCACACTACGTTCGGGAGCGCGCCGGCCTCTTCGGCAACCTTCGCGACGTCCACGACGTCGGAGATGTTGCCACCGCAGTGGCAGATGTAGACGCCGACGCGCGGCTCGGACTGCTTATCCATTGCTTCTTCCCCCTACTGCTGCGAGCTCGGGGGTCCCGACGCGCGAAGGTGCATCCTCGGTAACGACGGCCTGCCGCAGGAACATAGACGCCTCCATGGCAGCCGCGCCACCCTCTACGATTGAATCGACGATGTCCTTGGGGCCCGCGGCGGTGCCGGCCACGAATATGCCTTCCTGGTCGGTACGGGTTGGGCGCAGCTTGAACTGCGGCGTGTTGACGAAGCCATCTGACGAGACCTTGATTGGCACCTTGCCGTTCGGTTGCCACGATGGCACCATCCCCAGAGACAGCACCACCAGGTCGTGCTGCCGCTCCCTGATCACGCCGTCCTCTTCGATCATCTCGACCCTGACGACCGGGCTCTGGTTCTCTCCCTCGGTTATTCGGGCTACTTTGCCCTTGACGAACTCTATGCCCATGGCCTGGGCGTTCTGGAAGAACTGCTCGTAGCCCTTCCCGAAGGCGCGGATATCCATGTAGTAGACCGTGATGTCTGCCAGCGGCAGCGCCCCCGAGAGCAGCATCGACTGCTTGATGGCGTACATGCAGCAGACGCGAGAGCAATAGGGGACTCCAAGACTCTTGTCCCTGGATCCGGCGCACTGGATGTAGGCGATGGACTCGGGCATCTTGCCATCCGACGGGCGGAGCACCCGACCGTACGGACCGTGCGGGGCCAGCAGCCTCTCCATCTGAAGACCGGTGATTACGTTTGGAATCTTCCCGTAGCCGTACTGAGGCTTCGCCGTCGGCGGGGTCTGGTCGAAGCCAGTGGCCAGGATGACGGTCTTGGCTTCGATTACGACGTCTTCAGCTTTCTGGGTGAAATCGACAGCGTTAGCGGGGCACACCCGCTCGCATTTGCCGCACAGGACACAGTTGTCCATGTCCAACAACGCCTTCTGAGGAACGGCGTTCGAGAACGGCACGTATATGCCCTTTCTCGCGCCGAAACCGCCTTCGAAAGCGTGGGGTACGTCGACAGGACAGGCGTATTCGCACTGGCGGCACCCGATGCAGGCGTCTTCGTCCACGTATCGGGGTTTTCTCACCACAGTAGCATGGAAGTCGCCGGGCACTCCCTCAATCGACTTCAGCTCTGTGTAAGTGAATATGTGGATGTTCTCGTGGTGGGCGGATGCCGCCATCTTCGGCGTGGTAATGCAGCTGGCGCAGTCGAGAGTAGGGAACACCTTGCTGAGGGAGATCATTCTTCCCCCGATGCTCGGCTCCTTCTCCACGACGACGACCTGGTAGCCCTGATCTGCCAGATCCAGAGCAGCCTGGAGCCCGCTGATACCGGCACCTACAACCAGAGCATCCGCCTTGATAGCTTGATTGGTCACCTTAGGCCGCTCCTAACTGCTGAAGCAGGTTATTCATCTGGTTGACCTCCTTGAGGAAGGCCCCAGAGCAAACGGTGCAGATAGAGGTGAGGCGGATCCGTCGTGGATCCACGCCCCGCTCCTTCAAAGGCCGGAAGAGGCCGTCGATGCGGGCGGCCAGCTTCTGGTAGGCGCCTTCGTAGGGGCAATCGGTGCCACACGCCATGATGATGATGCCGCCGATCCCCTTGTCGAAACAACGCGTGTAGAAATCGTCAGGGAACAGCACGGGCGCCGGCACCCGCATCACGAACACATTGTCCGGATAGTCGACGTGGGCCTGACCCACGGTGTCTGCCCCTGGATAAGCGCAGGATATGGTTGCCAGCACCAGAATCCTGTTGGTTGCCGGCTTCGTGATGGTGGCATCAGCCATGACAGCGGCGTCGGCCATGTCTCTTACTTCCTGCGGACTACGAAGATTCGCTCGTAACCTTCGCCAACGGCGAAGCCGATGTACTCGTGCCCGACCTTCTTGGCCCAGAGGGGGATATCCACTTTGGTGCCGGCGTCGTTGGACCAAATCTCGAGGACCTGCCCCACCGTCACAGTACCGATGGCCTTCTTGGCCTCAAGTAGGGGACCTGGGCACGCGCTACCGCGCGCGTCAACGATTTTGGCCGCCTGTACAGTTGAGAGATCCGTCTGTGTCATCTTCCGTCTCCTTTGCGATTCAAATTTCTTGCTTTTGGAACCTGGGTTGTCTCAGCCCAGGTTATTCCCCGTCGACCGCCGGCGTTGTTCCTAACGCCGGCTCCCGATGGGCGAACGTTAGTAGTTGAGAACCGCCTTGGCCTCCAGGACCTCCTGGACGATTCGGGCACCCTTGACGAGCTCCACACCTTCGACGAGTTCGTCCGGAGTTATTTTCCTGGCCTCGATGCATGGGATGCAGACGAAGGTCTTGCCGCCAAACTCTTTGAAACTGTCGACGAGCTTGGTTAGGGGATCAAAGCCTGCGGAGAAGATGTGCTCGTAGCAGCCCTTCTGCACGAGGGTGACCCCGGCACCCTGTAGCACGATGGTCACCGGAACGTCCATAGCGAGGGCGGCGTTGCCCATCACATATGGGATGGTTGCCATTTCTGGGTCTTCACTACCATGGGTCGCGAATATGACGATTTTCTCCGAGCTACTATCCGCCATTCATGCCTCCTTTCTAGCTAACGGCGTACACCGTGCACAACTACAGTGGGAACTAGATGAACAGGGAGGTCCTGCTGTGGTCGGCCGCCGCCAGGTAGCTGCCGACACCGCCGAACTCAACGCCGTCGATCAACTCGTCCTTGGTGATCCCCATGACGTCCATGGACATGGTGCAGGCCACCATCCGGACGCCGGCTTCCTTGGCCGTGGCAATCAGCGCTGGCAGGCTATAGACGTTCTTCTGCTTCATCACGCGCTTCATCATCATGGTGCCCATGCCGCCCATGTTCATCTTCGACAGGGCGAGCTTCTCGGGGCCCCTGGGCATCATCCAGCCGAACATCGACTCCACGAGGGGTTTCTTCACCTTGACCGGCTCGTCGCGTCTGAGGACGTTGAGCCCCCAGAAAGTGAAGAACATGGTCACCGGGGTATCCATGGCTGAGGCGCCGCAGGCGATGATGAAGGCTGCCAGGACTTTGTCGAGATCGCCTGAGAAGACGACCATCGATAGTTCGCTAGGCAGTGTCTCCTGCTCCATCTCCATCGCTGCAGCTGGGATCACCGTCGGCTCTGCAACAAGCATCTTCCTTTTTCCTCCGTGCAACAAAAAATGGCTTAGGCATAGGATGACCAGTTGCCAGCCCACATCATCATGGGCGGACCCGGCCACTCATCAGCCAAGCCACTCGATCGCGTCGTCAATATACCATACCCCCGCTGGGAATGCAATACCAATTTGTGACAAGTTATAACAACGACTATCACCATGTTTTGATTGACTCGGACCGCCCCTCCGAC
>JAJYKO010000320.1 GCA_021788565.1 Chloroflexota bacterium | reverse complement strand
AAATGATCTTTGTCCCGCTGGAGTGGGAACTGAGCCAGATCGGTTTCTCGTGGCATGCTCTGTTGAAAGAGATGCCGCCAAATCTGTCGGCATACGGCGACCTTCGACGCATAGCAGAAGCTGCTCTGAAGCATCTGCCGCCGATCCTGACATCCCGGACCAACCGGCTGCGCTGGGATCGCCTTGAGGCTGCCCTTTCTGCCTTGTCTGGGACCCTGGCCCTCTCGGGATCCGGAGAATCCTCCGCCGCAGTGGTCCGGAAACTTCAACAGGCTGTGAGAGAATTGGCCCCGGGGGTCTACCGGGAAGCCTTCGAGAGACTCGTCGATCTGCAGGCGCGGCGCAAGGAGTTAGAGCTGCGTCGGGTTCTGCTGACCAGGATGGAGCCCTCGGCTTCTGCTTGGGCGGCGGTCATAACGAACCGCGAGACTCCCCACGACGCACAGGTTTCCCCTGGGGATCCGCAGGAGGCCTGGTTGTGGCGACAGCTCCACGACGAACTGGAGAACCGGAGCAAGCTATCCCTAGCCGCGATCCAGTCCGAGATCTCGGACCTGAGCCGCCAACTCCGGAAGGTAACCACCGAGTTGATCGATAGCCGGGCCTGGGCGGCTCAGGTGAGGCGAACGGGGCTCAAGCAACGGCAAGACCTGATGGGATGGCTGCAGACTACGCAGAAGATCGGCAAGGGAACAGGAAAACGGGCTCCGATGCTGCGGGCCGAGGCCCGCCGGCTAATGTCCGAATGCCGGGTAGCGGTGCCTGTCTGGATCATGCCCCTGGCCCGGATGGTGGAGAACTTCAATCCACGGGAGACTCGCTTCGACGTGATTATCATAGACGAAGCTAGCCAGGCCGATGCTATGGCGCTGATCGCCCTCTACATGGCCCGCCAGGTCGTCGTCGTGGGCGACCAGGAGCAGGTGAGCCCCGATGCCGTGGGCATGGAGGTGGAGCTGGTTCGGCACCTCATCGCCGAGCACCTCCAGGGTATTCCCAATGCCCATCTCTACGACCCTCAGATGTCCATCTACGACCTGGCTCAGACCTCCTTCGGAGCCACGATTTGCCTGAAAGAGCATTTCCGATGTGTGCCGGAAATCATCCAGTTCTCCAACCAGTTGTCCTACCAGAGCAAGATCCTGCCGTTGCGTGATCCCTCCCAGGTGAAGCTGAAGCCCCACGTCGCGGCCTATAGGGTGGAGAGTCCTGGCTCTGCCGGCAAGGTGAACGAGGAGGAGGCAACGGCTGTAGTCTCGCTCCTGATCGCCGCCACGGAACAGCCGGAGTACAAAGGCAAGACCTTCGGTGTCATCTCGCTGGTGGGGGACGACCAGGCTCTACTGATCGATAAGATGCTGCGCACTTACCTTTCCCCTGTCGAATACGAGCAGCGGCGGATAGTCTGTGGCAACCCGGCCCACTTCCAGGGGGATGAGCGGGAAGTGATGTTCCTGTCGATGGTGGACACCCCCCGTGGCGGACCTCTGGCGATGAGAGACACGCCTCAGTTCAAGAAACGGTTCAACGTTGCTGCGAGTCGGGCCCAGGACCAGATGTGGGTGGTTTACTCCCTGAATGCCGCTACAGACCTGAAGCCCAACGATCTGCGACGTCGCCTGATAGAACATGCCGAAGACCCCACTGCCCTGATGCGGCTAGTCGAGCAGGGTGAGCAGCAGGTCGAGTCGGAGTTCGAAAGACTCGTTCTACGTCGGCTCACCTCGGAAGGATACAGGGTGACGCCGCAGTGGAAGGTGGGTCACTACCGAATAGACATGATAGTCGAGGGGGCCGGTAAACGTCTGGCCGTGGAGTGCGATGGCGACAGATACCATCCCATGGAGAAGCTGGATGAGGATATGGCCAGGCAGGCCATCCTCGAACGTCTCGGCTGGACCTTCGTCAGGATCCGCGGGAGCGAGTTCTTCCGCGACCCTGACCGTGCCATGAAGCCAGTCTTCGAGCGTCTCCAGGCACTAGAGATCCCACCTGAGGCTACCTCAGTTGGCAGTCCGCAGAGCCCTGACAGCGGGGAACTGAAGGAGAGGGTGATCCGCCGAGCCGCCGAGTTGCGCCGGATTTGGAGCGTCGAGGAAATCGCGCCGGCTGTCGATACCGCTCCCAACGGCCAGAAGGAGCCTGATCAGCCGAAGGATAACGGCGACCCAGGCGCCGCTGCAGTTAACACCACCATTACTGCTGTTGACGAAGGAGGATCGCAAGTGACAGGAGAAGTGAAGAACGACGACGCGATGCCGGATCCACCAGTATCAGGGGTTCAGCTAGTCCTCTCAGTGCCCGATTCAGAAACCGAACCGAACCCCCTTGTTTCGGTCCAACTCCCTCTTGATGGCAGCGTCCAGTCCGCGCAACTCCCTCTTGAGGTCCGTGGTCAGCAGGAGATCTTCAAAGGGCTCGAACGGAAATCGAAGATAGAGGATGTCGCCAAGTTCCTTGCCCAGAAGGGTCTCCAGGTGATCGACAAGAGATCGTCCGGAGGGGCACTCTGGGTGGTCGGTGGGCCCGAGCTCACTCAGTTGATGGCAACCCTCAGGGATGAAGGCTTCAAGTTCACCTTCGCTGAGAAGGGCGGCCGTGCGACTCACTACGCGTCGAGTTGGTGGATGAAGTAGTACATGGTTCTCGCGTGGTCTGTACCCGACTCTATCCTCACTGACACGTGCGTATGAGTTGTTTTCCGTAATCGACTAAATCGCTCAATCCATCGGGGGAAGTAGCTGTGCCCGATGCCAAGCGATTGCGGTTATGCAATGATCAAGCGTGTCAATCTTCGAGATCTTTGGTAGGATAAGGCCGCGGATCTGTCTGGGTGGCGCCGACAGAACGTCGAACAAGTCATCAAGGCGGTTGGTGTTGAGACTGAACTATCCGGCCGCACGGAGCGGGCCCTCGCCGATTCGCATGGCATGATCACATATAGCTCGACCATGATATACTCACGTTGTAGCGATATGCTCTTCGGAGGAAACGATGCCTGCTGAGATGGTGGAGACACCGGATGCGGTCGTCGAGTTGTCGTTGCGCGAAGAAGTTGCACGGCGAGCGAAGGGTGCGAGGTCCTGGGCGGACGTGGCCAGGCGTTCGGGTCTTCAGCCAACGTCAATTTCCCACCTCCTCGCCGGCAAGGTTCGGCTGGCCGACGTTCGGTTGGGTACGGTGGCCAGGCTCTGCGCGGCCCTCGGCGTAGACGTAGGCGACATACTGAGCGTCGAGACGGCGCCCAGGGGCAGCTTCGTTCGCACGGACCGGCCCATCACGGCCGAGGAATTCGCCTTAGCCGTACGCGAGATTGTGGAGGCGCCAGCGCTCCCGCTTGACTGGACAGGTCCCATCGAAGAGGACCTGGGCGAGGTCACCCCGTCGCGCTTCGCCGAGGGTCTTCGGCGCGGGCGTGAGGCCATTCGAAAGATTGCCGAGTCTGAGCCATGAGTAGCCAACCCTTCTATGAGGTGGCCGGCGATACGGATCGCATAGGAAGGGGGGACATTGCGCTGCTCTACCTGCCCCAGACACGCGTCAAGAACGAGGCTGAACCGCCTCTCGCGGAGCCCAGTAAGCGTGTCAACGTTCCCGCGTACTCCAACCTCTTCTCGCTCACGGACGACCAGCGGATGCCGGGTGCCGAAGTCAGGGCGTGCCTGTCGCTGGCGGTTGTGGTGATGGATTCCTGCGAACTCGACCGCCACTTCAACCAGGGGAGGAGTCCGCGAGTATGGGACTCGCGAGTTGCGGTTGCACCCATCGTCTTCGAGCGCAGTTTCCCGAGCGCCCCATGGAACCAAATGGAGCGGGGGAATGTCCCTCTCTACGGTTTCTTCCTGCCGCCCCTTTCCAGATCCATCGACGGGTTGACGGCCTGGCCCCGGGCTGTTGTGGATCTTCGAGGGACCACCCTGGTGAGTCGCAGGCTGGTGGAGTTGAACCGGAGGATTCGGCTCGGTCAGGATGCGTCCGAGGCCCTGGGGCTTCGCCTCCTGGAATTCTGGTACCTGCGAGAGATCTCGCGCCAGTCCAGCCTCGAAGCACGTCGCGGAAAGGTGCTCCGCGACATCGTGCCTCTGGTCATTGAGCCGGACTATGCGGTGCTTCGGCTGATGTTTGAAGGTGCTGACCCACTTCTCGTTGCCGCTGTCCCCGACCCCGCGTAGCGCACGGCCGCCGAGTCCCTTTTCGTCATCGCGACAGCGGGGAAGTCGGAGCCTCGCTTCGTTCGCCTTCTTACTGCTTGGGCATCCGGTTGTACACCGTCAGCCAGTCTGTGGCGATCTCCTGCTGGGCCTCCTGCAGCGGCATTGCCCCCGAGCAGACCTGGGCGTGCATGTAGTTCTCAACCTTGTCCTTCTCATGGTAACCCGGTCGAGGCTCGGCGGCCTCCGGCCAAAGGTTGGCGATATCGTTGGAGCCACCCAGCTCCAGGCTGATCAGATGGTCGACCTCGTACTGGCCGGCCTTGTGGGACTTGATGTCATACTCGGCGTACGCCTCATTCTTCTCAGACTCCGGTACGTTGCGGACGTTCTTCGAGTAACCCGGCTGGCAGATCTGGTCTTTCGTCGCCGAGGCAAAGACGGCTCCAGGGGTGCAGGCGCTGTCCTGGAGGGCGCCGTTGACCTGGCAGCCCGTCGTCTTCGTCCTTTCGCCGATATGCGCTGTGGACGTGGAAGAAGTGGGCGCGGCGGACTTCGAGCTGCAACCGGCAACGCCGATCAGCAAGAGAAACGATGTCGCCACAAGTGCCACCGGCGACCACCGCGGGTACAGGATGAGTCCCATTTCTTCAGTTCTCCTTGATCATTCGCACGTTTCGCCCGTTCGAGTCCGCGATTATCTCAGCCGCCGCGTCTTCGGACCCCGCGGGCGCCGCCACAGCCACCACGCCCGAACCCGCGATTGCGGCTTCGCTGTACAGGCCAGCATCTCCGGACGATAGATGGAGGGCTATCAGCTTAGCGCGCAGATCGTCTGGGATTATGCCGTTCATGGCCCCGGATAGAGTAGCGAGCTTTTCCACCTCAGCCTTCGAGCGCATGATCAGCGAAGTGTCTTCGGGCGCGAACTCCGCTTCCGCCAGGTTGTTCAGGCAAGAAGCCACATCGTCAGCCGTCGGGAGGATACCAATGACTATCATTTTCGCCTCCATTTGCCGAAACCGAACGCCAACCAAACTTACCACCTCAAGCCCTCAGAGCGGGCGCGGTTGACACAACATGCACCATAACGTAAAGTCTCCTTTCAAGCAACTTGGAAGCAATGACGCCCCTAGACTGCTCATAGACAGCTGAGCGAACCACTCGGCCGTCTTCAATTAGCCATAGTTGGGAAGGTGACGGCAGTGACAGAAAGCGACTCCTTCGCGGGTAATTGGGCCCTCATCCTCGGCGCATCAAGCGGGTTTGGGGCAGCGACAGCCCGCGCCCTGGCTCGCAGGGGGATGAACATCTTCGGCGTGCACATGGACAGATCGTCGACGCTACCCAACGCCGAGAGATTGGTGGCCGAGATACAGGAGATGGGACGACAGGCCGTCTTCTTCAACGTGAACGCCGCCAACGCAACGAAGAGGGCTAAGGTGCTCGACGAGATCGCTAGCCGCCTGTCTCAGGACGGAAACCCGGATGGAGTACGAGTTTTGTTCCACTCCCTGGCTTTCGGGTCACTCGGTCCTTTCGTACCAAAGGATCCGAAGGACGCGATGAGCCAGGCTCAGATGGAGATGACCCTGGACGTGATGGCCAACAGCCTCGTGTACTGGACTCAGGACCTCATCTATCGCGGCTTACTGGGGCGCGGCGCACGGATCTTCGCGATGACCAGTTCGGGGTCGCACCGGATCCTGCCGAGCTACGGCGCGGTCTCCGCCGCTAAGGCAGCCCTCGAATCGCACATGCGCCAGTTGGCTGTGGAGTTAGCCCCTATGGGAGTTACCGCGAATTGCGTCCAGGCGGGCATCACTGATACCCCTGCCCTTCGGGCCATTCCCGGCCACGATTGGCTGATCAGCGAGGCCAGCAGGCGCAACCCCATGGGAAGGCTGACTAGGCCGGAGGACATCGCTGCGCTGGTTGCCGCGATGTGTGTTCCAGGAACCTACTGGCTCTCCGGTGACGTGCTCCATACCGATGGGGGCGAAGACAACATAGGGTAGACCATCGGGGGGCGAGGTAGCTGACGTGGCTTATAGCTGGGCACAACTGGCTTTCGTCGAAAAATGGAGGCTCCACGCCGTCAGGGGCCAGATAGTGGGCATGTATCGCCCCGCGGACAGAACCTACTTCGACTTGAGGCTCCGTCCCGGTGAAGGAGGCGCCGCCTCGCTCTCCGCCCCGGCGGACCTCCACCTCGTGGACGCGGGCGATCTCATCCGAGAGAAACGGATCGGCCTTCTGGACAGAGCAACGGTCGTGGTCCGTGTTGTAACGTCGTCCGTTAGCGCAGCACCCCAGGCCGGCACGGAGGCTGCTGCTGTGCGGGGAAGACGCTGGCTGGAAGCTGGGTCCAACGCCCGCGGTATCCTCCTTAGCGCGGATGGGGACGGGGGGCTGCTGGACGT
>JAJYKO010000319.1 GCA_021788565.1 Chloroflexota bacterium | reverse complement strand
CGCCTTCTTGGCGACGTCCTCCGGCATGCCAAGGGATGCGATCTTCTCGCGGAGGTCCACGGCGTCCCGAGTGAACAGGTCTCCCTCACCAAGCTCCTGCTGGATGGCCTTGATCTGCTCTCGGAGGAAGTACTCACGCTGGGACTTATCCACCTCTCGCTGGACCTGGGAGTGGATCTTGTCCTCCAACTCCAGGACGCTGAGCTCCTTCGCCAGCAGGACGCTGACCTTCTGGATGCGCAGCATCGGATCGAGGATCTCCATTAGCTCCTGCCGCTCGGCAAGCGAGGTCTCGATGGTGGAGGCGATGAGGTCGGCGAGCCATCCAGGCTCATCGACGTTCATTGCAGCAGCGTAAGCTTCCTCAGGGAGCGATGGACTGAGCTTGATGCACTTCTCGAAGAGGGCCATAGCGGCCTTCATCACGGTCTCTCTTGTGTATCCGCCCACTTCGGCCGCGGCCTGGGTGTCCTCGAGTGGGGTGGCCTGGGCGATGAGGTATGGGTCGTCCAGGGGGACGCCGATGATCCTCATGCGCCGTTGTCCCTGGACCAGCACGCTCGTGGTTCCGTCTGGCATCCTGAGAACGCGGGCGATGACGGCCTCGGTGCCGACTTCGTAGAGGTCCTCGGCGTGGGGTAGCTGGAGGTCCTGGTTCCGCTGGGCGACGATCAGGATGGCGCGGTCGCCGGCCATGGCCTCTTCGACGGCGCGAAGGGAGCGGTCGCGGTCCACGAAGAGGGGGCTCATCATGTGAGGGAACAGGACGGTATCCCGGACTGGAACGACGGGCAGTTCGGTGATGACCTGGGGAATGGAGCGCTGTGTTCGCCTTCGAGGCATGGGTGTGAAACCTCACCACCGGCTGCTTTCTATCTGCGGGCTATTATGACACAGGCCGGGCGGCGAATAAAAGATGTTGGGGGCTAGTGGCCCGACCTGTTCCTGGCCTCCGCCTCGAAGGGGTTGTCCCAGTAGGGGTTGCCCCCGCGGAGCCTGACGGCCAGCATGGCGACGAGGTACGCTGGAATGAATAGCGGCCCCCAGCGTTCAGCCTGGCGAACGTGAACGAGTTCGTGGAGCAGGACTTCCGGCGGAGTGTCGCGCGTGAGGAGGACGAGGTGGCCGAGGGTGATGGCGCAGTAGCCACGGCGAGAGAGGAACCAGCGGGCGAAGCCGCGGCTGGCCGTGGAGACCAGGACAGAGCCGGTCGGGCGCGGAACGGAGAGAGACGCGGCGGACGCCGCCAGCCCCAGCAGGGTAGTGGGGCTGGACCACAGGTAGCGGACCGCACGGCCGGCGTAACGCCCTAGTCCCACCGTCCGAATGAAGTCTGATTGCATCGATCCGCCCCAGCAGAAATGGCCTTGCGGCCAACGTCTCTAGGGCACGGTCTGTGCCACGGGTCGCGATTCCAGTTGCCGGCCGTCCTGAAGGATGTCGAGGAAGGCGGAGGCGGCCCTCGAGAGCCGGCGGTCCTTGTGGTAAACGTAACGAATCTGGCGGGAAAGCCGCATCCCCGGACATCGCAGGGACTTGAGCACGCCGGCCTCGATCTCCAGCCGAATCGACTTGTTGGATACGATGGACAGGCCGAGACCGGCGGCCACCGCTTCCTTCACGGCGGCGGTGCTTCCGAGTTCCATCACAGGCTTGACCTTGAGGTCGACACGGGCGAACTCCTCGTCCAGGAGGGCCCGGGTCCCAGAGCCGGGCTCCCTCAAGATAAACTTCTCTCCGCGAAGGTCCGAGACGGAGACCTCGCTGCGAGCCGCAAAGTGGTGCTCGGGGCCAACGATGACGACCAGCTCCTCCTCGTCGAATGCCTCCGAACGGAGGGACTCCTCCATCACCGGCCTCTCGGTGATGCCGAGGTCTAGCTGCTGGTACTCAAGCAGGCGCTCCTCGACCTGGGTCTGAGTGTTGAAGATCTCGAGGGTCACCTCGACCCCCGGGTAACTCCGCTTGAAGCGACCAAGGAGGGGCGGCAAGAGGTAGGTGCCAGCCGTGGCTGTGGCCGCTATGCGGAGATGGCCTGCCTTCAACCCCTTTAGCTGGTTAATTTCGACTTCCAGATCGTCGAGGGTATGGAATATCTGCTTGGCGTAGCTGTAGAGGGTATTGCCGGCCTCGGTGGGGAAGATGCGCTTGCCGATCTGCTCGAACAGCTCGACGCCGTAATGGCGCTCCAGTTCACGCACCTGGCGCGAAACCGCGGGCTGCGTGAGGTAGAGCGCCTCCGCCGCGCGGGTGAAGCCGTTCCTCTCGACGACTTCGCAATAGACCTTAAGCTGGTTCAGGTTCACGTCTCACCTCCTGCCGTGAGGGTGCGTCAGGACAGCGGGTTTGAATCGACCGAGAGTATGCATAAGGCTGGGCGCTGGGTGTGAATCAAATACATGCCATGACATTATACCAATCTTACGCGCAGGTTCAAGCCACGTTGATAATGAAGTGGGCTAAGAACCTAGCCCCTGTACGCCGCTGAGTCCGAGGGCGTCCATGAACTGGTCCATGAAGTCCGAGCGGGCGGAGAGCTCGACGTACTCGACGGAGCGGGCTATCTGGGCGGCTTCCTCGCGGAGGTCCGTAGAGAGGAGCGCCATGATGGCGCCCTGGCCAGCGGCATTGCCGACCGCGGTGATCTGCTCTATCGGCACGTATGGAACCAGGTCGATTTCCCGGGCGCTCGCCGGATTGATGTAGGAGCCAAAGGCCCCGGCCAGCAGGATCTCGGACACGTCGGCAAGCTCGATCCCATACTCCTTGAGGAGGATCGAGATGCCGGCTCTCACAGCCCCCTTGGCGAGCTGCAGCTCCCGCACGTCTCCCTGGGTGAGGATCACCTGCCGCTTGCCTCGCTGGGCCAGGACGAAGCCCTCCCTGTTCTCTCCGTTCACGAGGCGCCTGGCCAGTCGATCCGGGAGATCGGCCCCGTTGCTGGGGCTCTTCATGCGGCCCGACTCGTTGAGGATATCCGCCCTGCGCATCTGAGCCACGGCGTCCAGCAGGCCCGATCCGCACACCCCTATGGGATGGTTGCCGCCGATCACCTGCAGCTTCACCTCTCCGCCGTCGATCCACACCCGCTCGATTGCCCCCTCGGTTGCCCGCATGCCGCAGGATATGCGCGCTCCCTCGAAGGCAGGCCCAGCCGCTGTGGAGCAGGCGAGGAGGCGATGCCGGTTGCCGAGCACCATCTCCCCGTTGGTCCCAAGGTCGATGGCGAGCTTGATCTCCTCGGAGTGGTGCATCCCCGCGGCGAGGATCACCGCCACTGTGTCGCTCCCCACGAAGCCGGCGACGTTGGGCAGGGTGTAGACGCTGCCGTTGGGGTTGATCGCCACTCCCAGCTCGGTGGCCCTGGTGACCACCGGATCGGCCACGACGGGCTGATAGGGGGCGAGGGCGAGGCTGTGGGGATCGATGCCCAGGAAGAGGTGGTTCATACAGGTGTTGCCGACGACCACCGCCTCGTAGACCTCCTCGCGGCTAACAGCGTTCGCCTCAAGCAGGGTGTGCATGGCGGAGTTGATGGTGGCGACGGCCGCCTGCTGGAGGGGTTCCGTGGTGCCGGCGTCCATCACCGCGTGGATGCGGGATATGACGTCCGCTCCGTAGTTCGCCTGGCCATTGAGCCTGGACTCCACCCCCAGCACCTTGCCCGTGTTGAGGTCGGCCAGCATCGCCACCACGCTAGTTGTGCCGAGGTCCACCGCGAGGCCATAGCAGCGACTCGTGGTGTCGCCGGGCTCCAGTGCGACGAGGCGGTCCCCCACGGCGACGGCGGTGACGTCGTAGTGCGCTTTCTCGAGTAGTTGGGGCAGTTCGCGCAGGAGCTGGAGGTCGACCCGAAGCCTCCCGACGGTCTTGGCTAACTCCCTGTTAAGGCGAGTCAGGTCCGAGGCGGGGTCCTCGATGGTGGGCTCGGCCAGGACCAGGTGGATCTTCCTGACCGCGGGCTTCGCCTGGATAGCGGAGAGCGGGACCACGGCCGGCTTGAGGGCACGCTCGGGGACCTCCACGGTGGCCTCCCCCGAGACTCGGGTTTGACAGGCAAGACGCCAACCGGCCTCCAGGTCTTCGGGAGGGATGAGCGTCTTCTCCTGCAGGGTGGGCGCGGCCGTCTCGGTTAGCAGCTTCACCTTGCACTTGCCGCAGATGCCACGGTCCCCACAGGGGGCGTCGATGGCAACGTTGGCAGCCGCCGCCGCTTGCAGCAGCGTCACCCCTTCTGGGACCCATGCCTCGACAGCGTCGGGCAGAAAGGTGACTTTGAGTTTCTCGGCCACTATTGTGCTGCCTCCGCCGCCTGCCTGGCCCTGAAGGCCTTTATGTAGCTCATACCGTACTCGTCCTTCTTCAAGAGGAGGTCCACCGTCAGGATTGCCTTGGACACCTCTGGCACCGTCGGGTCCACTATCGGGCAGTTGACACCGGCGGCTATCGCCAGGGGCAGGAAGCCCGAGTTGATCACCCGACGATCAGGGAAGCCGAAGGAGACGTTGGAGGCACCGAGGGTGATGTTGCAGCCGAGCTTCGCCCGAACCAGGCGCACGGTCTCCAGTGTGATGAGTGCGGCAGATGGCTCCGTGGCGACGGCCATGCAGGCGCAGTCGACGATGATGTCCTCCCTGGGGATGCCGAGGGCTTCCGCCCTGGAGACAATCTTCGTCGCGATGCCCAGCCTCTCCTCCGCGTCGTTGGGGATGCCGGACTCATCCATGCACATGGCCACGACAGCGGTGCCGAAGCGCTTGACCATCGGCAGGATCTCCTCCATCTTCTGGGGCTCGGCCGTGACCGAGCTGAGGATGATCTTGCCCCTGTAGACGGAGAGGGCGGCCTCCATTACAGCTGGGTTGGCCGAGTCCAGGCAGATGGGGGCGTCCACGGCTTCCATGACCATCTTCACGGCCTCAACGATCATGCGGGGCTCGTCCACGCCAGGATAACCGACATTGACGTCCAGGATGCTCGCACCCGCCTGGACCTGAGCCAGCGCGTCCTTTCGGACCATCTCCATGTTGCCCGCGGCCAGGGCTTCTCCGAGCTTCTTCCTGCCCGTGGGGTTGATCCTCTCGCCGATGATGACGGTTGGGCCATCGGGAGAGATCTCAACGGTCCTCGTCGCGCTGGAAACAGTAGTGATCATAGGTTGCTCCTTCTGACTAGCTCGAGACCGACTCGGTCTCGGAGACCGAGTCGGTCTGGGGATCCCGGTTTATAGGGAGATAGGGTAGGCTCCGTACTTGTCGTACAGTTCGGCGACCATAGCGATCCGACTGAAGATGGCGTCCGTTGGGGCGTTGTCTCCGAAGCCCAGAACGAAGCGATCCCCCGGCGCGACTGCCCGGAAGAGATCGAGTACGTTTTCTTCGAACTCCTCGTCAGAGAACGTCTCCGTCAGCAGGATCGTGGGCAGGCCGCCCCACATGGACGTCTTCCCGGCCCAGAGCGCCCGCGTTTTCCTGATGTCGATGGACGTCATGGGGGCCGGTGTGATCGCCTCGGCTACGTCGAGCCCGCAGTTCCCCACCAGTGGAAGCAGTCTATCCATGTCCCCATCGCAGTGAGCTGCCATAAGCTTGCCGCCCGCGTGGAGTATCTCCGCCGCCTCCCGATAGAAGGGGGCGAAGTATCGCTCGAATATGGATGGGGGTGTAATCATCTCCTCGTAGTTGCCACCCACCTCGACTACCTGTGCCGGACAGTGCGCCCCAAGCCGAATGATGGCCCGCTGTTGCTCCAGCAGCGCGTCGTGCAGCTTCTCGACCTTGTCCGGATGGTCGTTGAGCTGGTAGTAGAAGGTTTCGTATCCCATATACTCGCGCATGATCTGGTGCATCGCGAGCCACCCGGAGTAGGGCAGCGCGAGCCCGTCCTCGCCTATCGCATCCACGACCTTCCCGTACTCGTCGTAGTTGTCCACCACTTTCGTGTGCTCGAAGAGATACTGAAGCGCGTCGTAATCGCTCTCGTACTTGAAATGGTGCTCGACCTGAGCGCCGGTGACGTCCGCATCCTTGATCTCTTCCGCGAGCACGTTCCTGGAGCGGAGCGTGCCGTAGGGCGTGACGTATTCGACGATCTGCTCGGTGTCGGTCGACTTCCTGCGCACCTCTATCCCCTCATACTCCAGGCGGTAGAAGGACGCGGTCCACGCCCCGAAGCCGAAGATGCCGATGCCCAGGTCTCGCTGAATGTCCCACAGGCTCCAGCCCTGGTATTTCTCCGGAAGGGTGCCGCGATTGGCGTTGTAGGCATACCAAAGGTCCATGCGTCCAATAAACGGTATGCGGTCGGGACGCTCGCCGCGTATAGCCGCTATCGCCCTCTGGCGGGGGGTCATCGTCATTTCCTGGCACCTACCTTGAACTGGTCGGCCATATACGAACTGCGCACGTACGGCGCAGAGAACACCAGTAGAAAGCCGAGGGATTCGCCATACTCCTTGAGCCGGTCGAACCTTTCGGGCGACCAGTAGTCCTTCACCTCGAGGTGCGCCTTAGACGGGCGCAGATACTGCCCCGCGGTGAAGATGTCGCAGTCAACCCGCCGGAGGTCCCGCATCACCTGGTGCACGTCC
>JAJYKO010000318.1 GCA_021788565.1 Chloroflexota bacterium | reverse complement strand
CCCGAACCTTCGCCTTTCACGTCTGGTTGCTGCCGGCTCTACTCCTTCTGCTGGCGCCAATTCACATCGCCCTGGTGGTGATCCAGGGGCAGTACGGTTCCTGGGTTAATTACGAGCCGGAGCCTCCGGACACCGCTCCTCCCGACGAGGACGAAGTCGCCTCCCTCGAAAAGGCGAAGCGAGAGGCACTGGATCCCGAGAGTCGGAAGGTCAACGTTCCAACAAGAACGACCTGGTTCTTTCCCTACCACATCTTCAGGGAGAGCGTCGTATCCCTGGGGCTTTTCGCTGCCGTCTTCATTTGCGCTTACTTTGTCAGGGTGCCTATCGAAGCGCCGGTCGATCCCAGCACCATTACCTACGCCCCAACCTCCATGTGGTTCTTCCTGTTTATCGATCAGATGTTTCTAATCTTCCCGGGCGCCTGGATGATACCAGCCGGCGCCGTTGGGGCTGTGACGTTCGTCACCGTTATGCTCTACCTGCTGCCATGGATCGATCACAGTCCGGGGTTACGGCCGCAAGATCGCCCGGTGAGCATAGCCTTCATGTTCGTCATCATATTCTCGCTTATGGTTCTGGCCCTGCTCGCGGCCTCCAGGGTTTTCAACTACGACTACATCAACAGGCCTGGATAGAGATGGAACCAACTCTTGTACCCGAGGTCGCGCGCCGCTTTGCGATGGCCTTCCTGATGCTGGTCCATCTGCAAATCGCCGCGTTCCTTATCGGGACCTTCTCGCTGGCGGTTACCCTTGAGTTCTTCGGGTTGCTGAACCCGACCCATCCTCATCTGGACCGATTGGCCCACAGCCTGGGCAAGACCGCGGCCTTCATATACAGCACGGGGGCGGTCCTGGCCTTCAGTTTCATGCTGTTGACGTCCATCTTCTGGCCGATATTCTGGTCCACCATGTATCGCGTCAACTTCTGGCCGTTCTTCCTGGAGAGCATCACCTTCGCGCTGACCGTGCTGTATCTGTTCCCCTGGTACTTTACCTGGGAACGGCTTGCCCGCTTCAAGTGGGTCCACCTCTCTATGGGGGCGGCCCTGGTAGTTGCAGCCCAGTTTCAGCAGTCCATGATCGACGTTGTGGCCAGCTTCATGCTCACCCCAGCCCAATCGACCGATTTTCTGCGCATCTTCTTCAATCCCACCGCGGTTCCGCTCGATCTCCACCGCCTGGTCGGAGACCTGTCCTGGGCCGGCTTCGCGATTGCCGGGTACGCCGCCATAAAGACCCTCCGCGCGCGGACTCCGGAACAGAGGGCATACTACGACTGGATGGGGAGCGTGGGGATCATCGCCGGTGTGGGGTTCATGTTCCTGCAGGGGGCGATCGGGGTGGAATACATGGAGGAGATCAGGGCCAACTCCCCCGGCGGATTCAACACCATGATGCGCGGGCGCAACGCCTGGTTATTCCTCCTGCAGGTGACCTTCCTCTCCGTGCTCTTCATTCTAGGCATGATCTACATGGCATTACAGGTAAGAAAGAGTCGCAGACCGCGCGGGCGGCTGATGTGGTGGCTGGTGGGTGCGGAGGCTGCGGGCGCACTGCTGCTGATGCAGCCGTACACCATCGGCCCGAACGAGTACTTCCACTGGGTCAACTGGGTGAACCCCATCGGTTCCATGCAGCCATGGAAGTACATCGCCATGGCAATCATGACACTCGCGGCTATCACCGCGGTGCTGGTCTACCTCGGCGCCCAGCGCAAAGGCATGCGCTGGGGTTTCCTGGGTTCGGGGGGGCGAGGAGCCCAGTACTCGCTGCTGACGCTGGCCGTCTTCGCCAGCTTCATGATGGCGCTGATGGGGTACATACGGGAGAACTCCCGTATCCCGTATCTCATCTTCTACCAGCAGACTCTGGATCAGCCCGAGCTGTATCCAGGCCCTGGCCCGACGCCTACGCCCTCGCCTCCAGGAACCTCGTTCCAGGGACCTGGGGCGCCCGGGACGGTTCAGGGAGGGGATGGGGCGGCAGTCTCGGCAGGTGAGATGGGGGGAAACCAACGGTGACGAACTGGGAGCACTGGTTCGGCAGAGGATGGAAGACAGCCACGGTTGTCGCCGCCGTCCTGGCTATCGCCTTGGCCGGCTGTGGGGTCCTCCCGTATCAGCCTGTACCGCTAATCGCTGAGGGACCACCGCCCGGATACATCAGCGGTACCATCCCTGACCAGTACAAAGGGAAGCGGGACCCGTACACGCCCGGTGACCTGGCCACCAGTGCACCCAACGCGCCTCAGCTGTACGCCACCTTCGAGTACAGCTGCCTTTCCTGTCACGGAGCGACGGGTCGGGGTGACGGTCCGATGTCAACGTACCTGGATTTCAGGCCGGCGGACTTCTCAGCCCCTCCGATGCAGGCGGCCTTTCGGGATCATCAGGACTACGTCTTCTGGTGGGTAAACGATGGGGTCACCAAGACCCAGATGCCAAATTTCAGGGATCGGCTGACCGAGACGGAAATATGGCAGGTGATAACCTATGCCTGGTATCTCGGATCGACGCCCGCTGGGCCCTCCGGGCCAATAGGCGGGGCAGACCCCCATTCCTACCGCCCTCCGCTGGGGACAAGGCGGTAGTAATTGTGATTTCAGGTGGCGATGCGCTACTCACAGATGAGTGACCAAGCCCGAAAGATGCTCCTGGACGACCCCGAGTACTACCCGTGGAGGGTGAGGTTCCTCGGCAAGGGCGGCATTCTCTGCTACGAGGAGATAGCCTTTCTGCGCCAGGAGGGCGTGGACTTCGACATCGACGACCAGCAGGCCTCGGCAGCCCTGCGCGAGCTGGCTGAGGAAGGGAAGATCGACCTCCCGGCAAGTAGCATCCAGCCTCACGGTCCGAAGGCGGCAACGGTCTGGTACGTGGCCGCCGGAGCGGCGGTGGTATCCGTGCTGATGCGCCTCTTGCGTCGCGGAGTCTCGGAGTAACCGCAGTCGTGGCAATCGGAGGTTGGTGACGTGAGTAGGGGCGGCTCGCGAACCGCCCCTACTCGATGCTCGGAAGTTAGACCTCCATTCCCTTGTCGACGATGCTAGAACGGCAGCATCTCTCGCCGCGCCGTGCTGTTCAGCACGATGGCCGCCGACGCATAGAACGCCAGCACCGAGGTGACCAGACCAGCGTAACCGCCTATCACGATCCACCCGTTGGCCCCACCAGCGAGGAATCCTATGCCGAGCAGAAGATACGTGAGGGCCAGAACACCGAGCACGGCTACCAGCACCCCGCTGACGCGAGTCGCCGCCACCGTCAGATAGGCAGCGATCGCAGCGAACATCAGCAGGATGACGCCGGTAATAGCGACGACTGGTTCGGTCGCCAACGAGATCGTGCCCATCTGGTTCATCACGATCATCGCGGCGAACAGCGTGTTGAAGGCGCCGAAGGAGCCGAACGCCGTCGCCGCGAAGGTGTCGCCTTTGCGATACGACCACATTCCTGCTAAGAACTGAGTAATGCCTCCAAAGACTGCGAGTATCGGCACGCAGGCGATGAGACCGGCCGCGCCGATCCACCCTGCGTTGATTGTGCTGACGGTGAACGTCGCCGCCGCAAATCCGGCGAGACCCAATGGGGCAGCGTCTCCCACTGTTGCCGCAGTCTGGACTGCCAGGTCTTCGACTGTCTGGCCGGGACCGACTACTCTAATAGGGCCTGCTGCCGTCCAGCGCTCCGTTGGCGACGTCGGATATTCCGGCGCTGATGGGCGTTCTGGTTCCCTCAAAGGTCCTCTGTCATGTGGTTCAGCTACCATAATTACGTAACCTCCCTAATTGCTCACGAGCCCTGCTTTTCGACTCAACGGGCAGGCATACAGTGGCCTGTCCTCTCCTATCGTGCCCAGTCCAACAAGCTATTCTCCTCGCGGGAGTCAGGAGGCTTCGGCCGCGACAGTCGAGGCGGCGTCGCCTTCTGACCAAGGTCGACAGGTCAATGTCGGACGCAGTGCACACCCCGGGGAAACCTCCCCGAAGGAGCCATATCGATAGCATTGCACGTGCCAGGAAGTCGCTGCTTCGGCTGTTGAGCCTGATGTTGATGGGTCAATGATAGACAGTGGAAGTCAGGTACTGATAGCTAATCGCGATCACAGATGGCTAACCATGGTCCAAGAGAGGCACGATGCCCTGGGAACGGATCGTCCCTACGATTGGAGGCCGTCAGGAGCTATATACGAAAGGAACAGGCCGTGGAAAGTCGAATGAGCACTCTGCGACGTGTCCTCGACCGAGCAACCGGCTGGCCGCCGTTACGCGAAGTCGCGGACATGGGAATGGGGTCCGAGGCCGTCAGCGACCACACCAAGAAGTGGCGTGCGCGCATAGCCGACGTCGACAAGAAGGTCGTGAGCGTCTGCCCTTACTGCGCGGTGGGCTGCAGCCAACTCGTCTACGTTAAGAATGGTGCCATCGTCGACATCGAGGGCAACCCGGATGCCCCCATAAATAAGGGTACCCTTTGCCCCAAGGGCGCGGCCACCTACGAATTGCTGAATAACCCGAACCGCTGGACGACCGTCAAGTACCGCGCGCCCTATAGCGATCACTGGGAGGATAGGCCCCTGAACTGGGCCATGGATCGCATCGCTCACCTCATGAAGGAAGCCAGGGACAACACCTGGACGGAGAAGAACGAGCAGGGCGAGCTGGTGCGCCACACCACCGCTATAGCAGAGTTGGGCGGCGCAACTCTGGACAATGAAGAGAACTATCTGATCAAGAAGCTGCTCAACGGCGGACTTGGGATGGTATGGATAGAGAACCAGGCGCGTGTTTGACACAGCTCCTCGGTGCCCGGTCTGGGCGCCACCTTCGGAAGGGGAGCCGCGACGACCAACCAGTGGGACCTCTCCAACAGCGACACGGTGCTGATTATGGGCTCGGACATGGCCGAGTGCCACCCGGTTGCCTTCCGCTTCGTGATGAACGCCAAGCGAAGAGGGGCAAAGGTCATTCACGTCGATCCCCGCTTCACTCGCACCTCAGCGCTCTCAGACATCCACGTGCAGATCCGTGCGGGCACAGACATCGCCTTCCTGGGCGGGTTGATCCGCTACATCCTGGAGAACGATCTCTGGTTCAAGGAATACGTGATCAACTACACCAACGCGCCGCAGTTGCTGAGAGAGGACTTCAAGGACACCGAGGATCTGGGCGGCGTATTCTCCGGACTCGAGCGCGAACAGCGACAGTACGAGCGCCAATCTTGGCAGTACCGCGGCGAGGACGTTCAGTCCATGCTGGCAGAACACTACGCCAAGACCACCCAGCCACAAAGCGCCACTACCCGCACTATCGGCAAGCTGGAGAGGGAGAGAGACTTCACACTGCAGGACCCCAACTGCGTGTTTCAGTTGCTAAAGAAGCACTACTCCCGCTATACGCCGGAGATGGTTGCCTCCATCTGCGGCTGCTCACCGGATCAAGTGGTCCAGGTAGCCAGAGCCCTCGCCGAAGCCTCGGGCAGAGAGAAGACGGCCTCCATCTGCTACGCAGTCGGGTGGACTCAGCACACCATCGGCTGCCAGATGATTCGGGCCGCCGGTATCGTTCAGCTTCTGCTGGGGAACGTGGGGCGGCCAGGGGGCGGCATTCAGGCCCTGCGTGGCCACTCATCAATCCAGGGCAGCACGGATATCCCCACCCTTTACGACATGCTGCCAGGCTATATCGCACAGCCCAACTCGAAGGACCCGCACGATACGCTTCAGCGCTTTCTCGAATCCGAAACCCCCGAGTTCGGGTTCTGGCACGAGCTGCCGAAGTTCATGGTGAGCACGCTCAAGGCCTGGTACGGAGACACCGCCACCAAGGAGAACGACTTCTGCTACGACCGTCTCCCTCTGATCGACGATGACTATTCCCAGCAGCCGATGCTGCTCGCTATCGCCGACGGAAAGATCAACGGTTTCTTGCTGATCGGCCAGAACCCCGCGGTGGGCGGCCATAACACCAGCGTCGTGCGGAAGGGGCTGGCGAAGCTCGACTGGATGGTGGTCCGCGACGCCTTCGAGACCGAAACGGCCTCCTTCTGGTACGACTCCCCCGAGGCGAGGACCGGTGAACTTGACCCGAAGGCCATCAAGACGGAGATCTTCTTCCTTCCGGCGGCTTTCCCTGGCGAGAAGGAGGGCACCTTCACCAACACCCAGAGGCTGATCCAGTACCACGATAAGGCCGTGGAACCACCGGGCGACGCTCGCTCCGACGCATGGTTCATGTACCACCTCGGGCTGCGACTGAAGGAGTTGTACAGGGGCAGCACCGATCCCAGGGACAGAGCTATTCGGGACCTCACCTGGGACTACCCGGCCGTCGGCGATACGCAAGACCCAAGCATCGACCATATCGACAGGGAGATAAATGGCTACGAATGGGCGACCCGATGGGAGGACCGCAAGCAACTCGGGGAGTACACAAAGCTGAAGGACGACGGTTCCACCGCCTCCGGCTGCTGGCTCTACTGCGGCATGTACCCGAACGAGCAGGAGAATCTCACCAAGAACCGCACCCCGGATCCGGACTGGAACCCGGGCAGCCACCTCGGCTGGGGCTACACCTGGCCCGGCAACCGG
>JAJYKO010000317.1 GCA_021788565.1 Chloroflexota bacterium | reverse complement strand
GTAGAACTTCCCGAAGATGAGGGGCAGCTCGTCGCGGGGGATGCCGCGGCCGTGGTCGATCACGGTGACGGTCACGGTGCCGCCCCGCCGCTCGGCGCGTACCCGGACGTCGCCCTCGCTGTACTTCAGGGCGTTGACGACGAGGTTGGTCAATATCCGCTCCAGGTGGTCCCGGTCGGCACTGACAAGAGGGAGGTCTCCTGGCACCTCCACTCGGAGGCGCTCGACGGGCTCCTCGATGGCCAGGCTCGGCATGAGCTCAGACAGAAGCCGCTGGAGGTTTACCGGACCCTTGTGAGGCCGCAGCTGCTTGCGTTCCGCGCGTGCGACGTCCAGCAGATCCTGTATCATGGCGTCCATGTGTCGGGCGCTGGCGCAGATAGCCTCGGCACTCCGCCTGGCCATCTCCGGACGGGTATCCACCACGCGCCCGATGACCTCGGCATGCCCCAGTACCGCGCAGAGCGGTGAACGCAGGTCGTGCGATAGGAGGTCGACGTACTCCTGCAGCCGCTCCATCCCTTCCTCTGACTCCGAGACTGCCGGCAAGTCCTCCGCACCCTCCCGCACTGGGTCGGCCCCCACGATCGCCGGATTTTCCAGCGGCGGCTCCTGGTCCACACGGAATCGAGCGTCTCGGGTGGACTCCCCCACGAGCACGACCACCCTGTCCATTTTCCTCCCGAGAGGCGCGAGGCTGAAGCTGAAGTATGCCTGCTCCGGCGGCAAACCAGGCAGCCGGACAGTCTCCAGAGGCACGCGGGCGACACTGAGGGTCAGGCCTGTCTCGCGGACCCGTCGAAGGGCCGGTAGAAGCCGGTCAGCCGCGCCGGGCCACACATCGGCCACGGACCTTCCCAGGAATTCCCTTCCGGGGGTCATGGCTTCGTACGCGGGATTGACGAGCTCGTACCGGAAATCGGGACCGTCAAGAACCGCGATCCCGTGGGGACTGGACTCCACGACCATCTCGGCCAGCATCTCCCGATTCCAGGCGCGCCCCTCTGCCACGCTGAGCGGCTGCAGGCAGGCCTCGCTTGCAACCATCGCTGCGCTCATAACTCCCTCCCGGACCCAGCCGCGGCCATCGCACGAGCTGACGGCCTGTACTCTTTCATTAACAGCCGCTGAGGAGCCGGCCGCGCGCATCTCGAGCGAGCGGGGATCTTGCATCGAACCTCGCCGAATGTAGCAAATGACCGTAAATCAAGCGTTAATTGTCGCGCTGATATCCACTAAATATTTTGTAAGTTCATGAATTTAGATGCGGTGAGGAGTGTAAAAGTACATACTCGGCGGGCAGGAGAGAGCGCGAGGCGCGAACGCGTACGGGCGGTCACCGCGGAGAGATCTACTGGTTGGAGAGCTGTCGCTCGACCGCCCAGACGGCGATCTGCGCCCGGGAGGAAAGGCCAAGTTTGCGCAGGATCCGCTCCACGTGGTTCGCCACCGTCCCCTCCCCGATGGCGAGTTCGCCGGCGATGCGGCGGTTGGTGAGGCCCCGGGCGATCAATGCGGCCACGGCAACCTCCCGCTTCGAGAGAGGGGCAAGCTCGCCGGCGCCGGCCGCGACCGCGGGCCCCGCAGCCGGTCGGAAAGCCCCCGCGCTTGCCAGCGCCTCGGCGATGACCTGAGGGAGGGGCATCGCCCGGCCCTCGGCCAGGGCGGCCGCGCTCGCCGCTTCACCCAGCGCGCGTCGGGCCATCTGCAGGTAGGAGTCTGTGCGCGCCTTGAATGCCGGCGGCAGCGGGTCGCCAACGTGCTCGCGCATCGCCGCGGCAGAGCCCTCGAGCCGCAGCGCGACCTCATGCCGGCCCTCGGCGGCGAGGAGCACGGCCAGTGCGAACACGGCGAACGGCAGGCCCCACATCTCGCCAAGTCCGTTGAACATCGCCAGGCACTCGGCGAGCCCCTCGTGCGCCGCCGCGTAACTCCCCGCGTCGGTATCGACGCCCGCCCGGACCAGGAGGGTGTAGGCGATCGCGCGCCTGTCCCCCAGCTCCAGGTTGATCTGCCGGCACTCGTCCAGATACCGGCGAGCCAGCGGCAGATCGCCCTCGAACCAGGCGAGCTGCCCGAGGAAGTGAAGCGAGTAGGAGGTGCCCCACCTGTTGCCCAGCTGCCGATGGATCGCCAGGCTCTCCTCCAGGAGGGCGTGCGCCGCCGCGAATTCGCCCGCCCAGGCCGCCCCCATCCCGAGGTTCTGCAGCGCGTCCGCGATCCCCGGCGCGTGCTCGAGTGCCCGAGACAGCGCCAGGTTCTCGTCGTGGAGGGAGTGCGCCAGGCCGAATTCCCCCGTCAGCTGAGCCAGGTAGCCCGCTGCTCCCAGGGCCCGGCTGCGGGCCATCCGGACCGCACGCGTGCCGTTGGTCTCCAGCGCGAGGGCACGCGTAAGCCAGCTCCGACCCTCACCGTGGTGCCCGCGGATCGTCCAGAAGGGCCCGAGAGCCGCCGCCAGCCGGAGGGCCACCTCGGCTTCCCCGGCTTCCAGTGACCAGCGCAGCGCCGTCCGGAAGTTGTCGTGCTCCAGCTCCAGCCGGTCCAGCCAGACCGCCTGCCCCGGCCCGGACAGCTGTGGCTCGGCCGTTTCGGCCAGCGCGAGGTAGAACTCGGCGTGCTGCCGGCGCATCGCCTCCGCCTCCCCATTTTCGACCAGCCGCTCCCGAGCGTACTCCCGCACAGTCTCCAGAAGCTGATAGCGCATCCCCCCGTCCTGCCCGGGATCCGCCACCACGAGCGACCGGTCCACCAGGCTGGTCAAAGTGTCCAGCACCGACGGCTGGACGGTGTGCGCCGGGGGTCGCCAGGAGCCAGGAACGACGGGCGATGAGCGCTGCGTCGAGCCCTTGACGCAACAGACTGCCTCGGCTGCCTCCAGCGTCCAGCCGCCCGCAAACACCGAGAGGTGCTCGAACAGTCGCTGCCTTTCCGGGCTTAGCTGGCTGTAGCTCCAATCTATCACCGCCCTCAGCGTCTGATGGCGCGGATGCACGAAGCTGCTTTCGCCGTACAAAAGGCTGAAGCGGGCTTCCAACCTGGACGCGATCTGCTCGGGCGTGAGAACCTTGGTGCGTGCCGCGGCCAATTCTATGGCCAGCGGCATCCCGTCCAGCTTCCGGCAGATCTCCACCACGGCGGCCGCATTCTGGCCGTCCAGCTGAAACTCCGGGCGGACAAGTCGAGCCCGCTCCACCAGCAGGCGAACGGCCTCGTACCGCGACAGCTCCTTCGCCTCCGGCAGGGTTGCGCGGTCCGGCAACGAAAGGGAGGTTATCCTCCAGATCGCCTCCCCGGGCACGTTCAGCGCCTGCCTGCTCGTAACCAGGACACTCACCTCCGGGCACTCCAGCAAGATGGAGTCGACCAACCGAGCGCAGGCGTCGAGCAGATGCTCGCAGTTGTCCAGCACCAGCAAGGTAATCTTGTCACGAAGGAAATCTACCATCGTCTCTGCCAGAGGTCTCCTCGGCATCTCGCGCACACCGATCTGCGTGGCGATGGCCTGCCACAACAGATCCGGATCGGACAGCGGCGAGAGATCCACAAGCCAGACGCCTTCGGTGTAAGCAGGAAGCAGGGTGCGAGCTACCTCCTGAGCAAGCCGGCTTTTGCCGGCCCCACCAGGGCCTACTACACTCACCAGCCGGCCCGTGGACAGCAGGCCGCGGACGGCGGCTATCTCTTGCTCCCGTCCGATAAAGCTGGTCAGAGCCGCCGGAAGGTTGTCCTTGCGTGTAACGGTTGGAATCCTCTGGGGCCCCGGAGCGGCGAGAGCGGCTGACGTCGGGATTTTCCCGCTCAGGATTTCTCTGTAGAGCGCTTCCGTCGCCGGGTCCGGGCTCACTTCCAGCTCCCGGCTCAGGGCCATCCTCAGTTGTCGATACTGGCGTTTGACGAGCTGACGTTTACCATCCCGCGCATACAGCTTCATCAGCCGCACGTACGCCTCTTCGTGGAGCGGATCCATCGCGACCACCCGTTGGAGTGTCTCGGCGGCCAGCCTTCTCTCGCTTCTCTCCTCGTACAGCTCAGCCAGCTCCTCCAGAAGCGCCAACTGCGTGGAGCGCAGCTCCTCTCGCCGCCCCAGCGCCCAATCCTCGTAGGGATCATCGGGCAGAAGATCGCCCGTGTAGAGCTCGAGGACGGCCCTGTAGCTCGCGGGATCACGAGACTGGCGGGCCGCCGACGCGGCGCGCTCGAACGCCACCACGTCTGTGTGCAACAGATCGGCCGTCCACAGCAGATAGGAGTCGTCCTGAAGCCGCAACGATCGCGGGGACGGCGAAAACGGTTCCAGGACGTGGCGAGCGACGTGGACCACCTGACGCAGGTTGTTCCCAGCCGCCTCGGGCCCGAGGTCCGGCCAGACGAGGTCCATGATCCGCTCGCGGTGGAGCCGGTATCCGGGCGAGATCGCGAGAAGCTTGACGATACTCTTTGCC
Organism: Chloroflexota bacterium; assembly: GCA_021788565.1. Next base: position 2,170 of record JAJYKO010000317.1, on the reverse strand, counting down.
TTGCGCAGCCGCCACTCCGCATCGTCGATCAGACGCTCGCCGATGCGGATGGAAAAGCCCCCGAGGAGCCGGAGCTCAACTTCAGCGGAGTAGGAAGGGCTGTCCGAAGAGGTCTCCACTTCAAAGCCTCCGGCTCGGAGAGATGAAGGAACCCGGCACGCCTCCTGTGCGCAGGTGTGCACATGGAGGCGCTTCCAGGGTCCTAAGCCATTCGGTAGATATGAAAATATAAGGCGATGGGCTCGAGCATCCCACTAAAGCGTGAATTTTGAAGCGAGTCTGGCTGGTGACAGGCCCGCAAACGAGGTTTTGCCCCCGTTTTCGGGCGATGGCACGGGTACGGGAAACTCTCTCCAGATCCCGATTTGCCGTAGTCAGCATCGCTGAGCCTCGCCGATGCCGGTAGGTTCAGGCCGTCGCCGCAGCGCCCGCGGCATCGTCCGCTGCCTCCTGGATGATTTTGGCCAGAGCCGCGACCTGTCCGGCCGTCCAGGCCGCCGCGAACGATTGCTCGCCAGAAGCCTCGCGGACCGCCATGATGGTGCGCTCGTGCTCTGGCTGGCGGCCTGGGGGCAGCGGCGCCCCGATTGTCCTTCGCAGCGCCTCGGCGGCCCCGAGGAGCCGCGCCGCCCGCTCCCACTCCATCAGTGAAGCGGCGATTGCCGCGAGCAGTTCCAGCGAGTCCGCGACACCCCTCCGGTCCCCAACCTCCCAGTAAATAAGCAGGCTTTCCCTGCAGTAGGAGCGGCCTGCCCGGCCATCACCCTGGCAGAGGGCCACAGCGCCGAGGGTGTGAAGGGCGAGAGCCGTGTTCCGTTTTTCCCCCATTTCCCTGTGCATCGCCAGACTCTCTTCGCATAGAGACCGCGCGGTGTCACAGTCGCCGAGGTAGTTGGTCACTATGGCCAGGTTGGTGAGGGCCAGGGCTACGTCTGCCTGGTCGCTCAGCTCCCGATGAATCATCAGGCTCTCCTCGTAAAACGAACGAGCCGCCTGATAGTTACCTTGATCTTCAGCCTGAACTCCCATGTTGTTCAGTACAAGGCCAGTGTGCCACTTGTCGTTCAGCTCACGGCATATTGCCAGGCACTCCTCGTTGAGCGACCTGGCCTCTGCGTAATCGCCGCGCAGAACCGCTACATTTCCGAGGTTCGTCAGGTCACGCGTCACGCCGTGCCTGTCGCCCATGGCGCGATGGATGGCCAGACTCTCCTGATGGTGGCGCCAGGCCGCTTCGTAATCCCCCTGGCGCCAGGCGATGTTGCCCGTACCTCGACACACCGTGGCACGCAAGGCGGAAGGCTCCTCCGGAACGGTCGAGAGTGCGCGCTCCAACCAGCCGCGCCCCTCTGTAAGGAGGCCTCTCTTGGCCCAAAAGCGCCACAGCGCTCCGGCCATCCGTGCGCCTGCACCCACGTCGTTTCCTTCCAGGCTCCAGTGAAGCGCGGCCCTGAAATTGTCATGCTCCGTTTCCAGCCGCTCCACCCATCTGTTCTGCTGGCTGGCGGTCAGCTCTGGAGCGGCCTCCTCGGCCAGCCGAAGGAAGAAGAGCGCGTGGCGAGGGCGGACCACTCCTGCCTCAGTGCCGCTCCCGAGCAGTTCCTGTCCGTATTCCCGGATCGTCTCCAGCATCTGAAAGCGTGACTCTTCACCTCGCTGCGCACGCCGCACAAGGCTGTTGGCAACAAGAGACTCGAGTCCCTTCCAGACGCCGACTTCGAGGTCGTGGTCGCACACCTCCTCGGCCGCCTCGAGCGTACAGCCGTGGACGAAGACCGAGAGACGCCGGAAGAGCCTTTGCTCCCCTCCCTCCAGCAGGTCGTAGCTCCATGCGATCGCGCCGCGCATGGTCTGCTGCCGCTCCGGCATGTCCACGGCGCCGTCCGTCAGCAGCCGGAGCCGCTGCTCCAGCCGGGCCAGCATCTTCTCCGGAGGGAACAATCCGATGCGGGCTGCCGCCAGCTCTATAGCGAGGGGGATGCCGTCCAGCCGCCGGCAGATCTCCGCCACGGGTTCGGCGTTCCGGTCGGTCACGGCAAACTCCCAGCTCACCTCCTGGGCCCGCTCGGCGAACAACCGCACCGACTCGTACTGGCTTAGCTGAGCGGCCGCGAGCTTCTGACCGGGCTCGGGTAGCCCCATGGGAGGCACCTCGTACAGGTTCTCCCCT